>JAQGNK010000350.1 GCA_028291905.1 Polaromonas sp. | reverse complement strand
GGCCAATCCGCTGGTGGCGCCCGTCAACAAGGCGCTGTTTGGCGGCTGGGAAGGCAACTGGATGGCCTACAACACCGCCCACGACCTGGCGCTGCCGAACTCGAAGGGCGAAAAGATCGGCTTTTTCATGTACCCGATGGCCGAGAACGCCGGCGGCCGGCTCGACCCTTATGCGCCGGATGATTTCAAGTACCAGATCACGGCCAGGGAAATGAAGGCTTGAGGCGAAAGCCTCATCCTCGCGTCATTCCCGCGAAGGCGGGAATCCAGGAGGTTTTAAGCGTCTGGCGCTGCATTCGCGCCTTCGCGGGAATGACGGGCCAACCAGTTGATTTCAAGGGCTGATTCAAGCCAAATCGGCCTGTAGCGCAGGCAGCGACTGCGCCAGCAGCTATCAAAAGAAGAGTGTTCCTTGCGCTGGACGGGCGCAGCGCAAGCCGCTTCAATCCAGCCGCAGCGCGAGCTGGCTTTCAAACTCCCGCGCTCGCCCGGTGACCGGATCGATGAACGCAATCGACCGGGCCAGCAGCTGCAGCGGCCTGGCATGGTCATCGTCGGGCGTCACGGCGACCGGCGGGTACATCCGGTCGTTGAGGATCGGCAGGCCCAGCGCGTTCATGTGAACCCGCAGCTGGTGCTTCTTGCCCGTGACCGGGCTCAGGGCGTAGCGTGCCAGTTCGCCCTTGACTTCCAACAACTCGACATGGGTGTCGCTGTTCGGCTCGCCCGGAACTTCGCGCTGCCTGAAAAACGGCTCGTCCGGCACGATGCGGGTCTGGCGCCGCAGCGGAAACCGCAAGTCCGGCCGCCAGGGCGCTATCGCCTGGTAATGCTTGCTGATGTCATGCTGGCGGAACAGCGCCTGGTACGCGTCGCGCTCGGCCGGCTTGATGGAGAACAGCACCAGCCCGGCGGTTTCGCGGTCGATGCGGTGAATCGGCGCCAGGCTGTCGATCCCGAGCTGGTTCTTCAGCCGCACCAGCAGCGTTTCCTGCAGGTAGTGTCCCGAAGGCGTGACCGGCAGGAAATGCGGCTTGTCGGCCACCACCAGATGCGCGTCCTGATAGAGGACGGCGGCTTCAAACGGAATGCGCGGCTCGGCCGGCAGCGCCCGGTAGTAGTAGAGCCGCATGTGGCCCCGGTAAGGGCGCTGCGCAGTGACCAGCGCGCCGAATTCATCGGCCACCAGCCCGGCGGCCATGCGCTCCAGCCAGACCGCGCGGCCGATGGCCGGGAAGCGCTCGGCCAGGAAATCGGTAAAGGTCGGCCAGTGGCCCGCCGGCAGGCCGACGCAACTGGGGCTGACGCCGTGGCGCGTCGGCAGCCCGCCGCAAGCCGGTGAGGAACTCATTCGGGTTTCATTTCACGACAGAGCAGGCCAGGCGCTGCAGCCAGTGCCGCACCGTCAAGGCAAAACGATGGCCATTGGCATGCAACGCGCTTCAAACCCGCGTGAACACCACGTCCCACACGCCATGCCCGAGCTTGATGCCCCGGTTTTCGAACTTGGTCAGCGGCCGGTAGTCGGGCTTGGGCGCATAGCCGCCGCTGGCCGCGTCGGCGGTGTTCTTGAGCAGCAGCTCGGCGCCCAGCACTTCAAGGATCTGCTCGGCGTAGGGCTGCCAGTCGGTCGCGCAGTGCAGGTAGCCGCCGGGCTTGAGGCGCGCGGCCAGCTTGGCGATAAGCGGGCTCTGGATCAGCCGGCGCTTGTTGTGCTTGGTCTTGTGCCAGGGGTCGGGGAAGAAGATGTGCGCGCCGTCCAGGCTGCCGGGCGGGAGCATGTGGTCGATCACCTCGACCGCGTCGTGCTGCAGGATGCGGATGTTGGCGAGCTGCTGCTCGTCGATGCGCTTGAGCAGCGCGCCGACGCCGGGGGTGTGGACTTCGCAGCAGAGGAAGTTCTTCTCCGGCATCACGCCGGCAATGTGGGCGGTGGCCTCGCCCATGCCGAAGCCGATCTCCAGAATGGTCGGCGCGATGCGTTCATACGCGGCGGCGAAATCCAGCGGCGCGGGCGAGTAGTCCAGCAGGAACTTCGGGCCGACATCGGCAAAGGCCTTGGCCTGGCCGACGGTGGTGCGGCCGGTGCGGCGCACGAAGCTGCGGATGGTGCGGTGGTGGCTCACGTCGGCGGCAGCGCTGTCGGACGAGGCGGGCAGGGCGGACGCAGCGGGCGGGGTGGGGGAAGGGGTTTCAATCACGCGGCGATTTTAATCCGCTGCCTCTTGGGCGGTTCATGGGCCGGTGCTTGGGGTGCGCTTTTGCACGATGACCAGCGCGATGCCGCCCAGGATCGCGGCAGAGCCCAGGGCCAAGCGAACGGTGACAGGTTCACCGAGGAAGACGACCCCGCCCAGCGAGGCAAGGACCGGAACGCTCAGCTGCACGGTGGCGGCCGTCGTGGATTGAAGCGCGGGCAGCACGGCATACCAGATGGCGTAGCCAATGCCGGAGGTCAGGGCGCCCGAGGCGAGCGCGTACCAGAGCCCGGCCGTGTCGAGCGATGCGCCTTTGAATGCTGACATGAGCAGGCTCAGGCCGATGGCCAAAGGCGCCGCCCGCAGGAAGTTTCCGGCCGTCACGCGGGTCGGATCGCCGGCGCCTTTGCCGCGCAGCGAGTAAATGCCCCAGGCCAGCCCCGCGCCCAGCATCAGCAGCGAGCCGGCCAGGGGCGGCGCCGAAAGGCCCGGCAGCAGCAGGCCCAGCAGCCCGCCCAGTGCCAGCGCCAGGCCGGCCCATTGGAGAAGCCGCAAGCGTTCGCCCAACCACAGGCCATGGCCGATCATCGTCGCCTGGACGGCGCCGAACAGCAGCAGGGCGCCCGTTCTGGCCGGCAGGCTCACATAGGCAAACGAAAAAGCGGCCGCATAACAAAACAGCGCTCCTGCCGACAGCCAGCTGCCGCCGCCGGCTTGCCGGCTCCGAAGGCTGCGGGTCAGCATCCACAGCGCCAGCGCGCCGGACAGGATGCGGATCGCAGTGAAGGTGGCGGCATCGGTGACGGTGTGCTTGAGCGCCAGCCGGCACAGCAGCGAATTGCCCGCAAAGGCCGCCATGGCCAGGCAGGTCAGGGCAAGGGTGCGTGCGGCGGGCATTTGAAGGGCTGGCCTTGACGGGTTGAAGGGTCGGTTGACTGGCCGGTTGATGGGCCGTTTTACGGGTGGCTTTTAGGGCGGGTTTTCGGGTCGGTTTACCGGCCAGCGGCGCCTGCCTCTGAAGTGAAGCCGGTGGCCCCGGGCTCGCAGGCGGGGCGGCCCGCCCGGTCTTTCCAGGCCGTCACCCATGCCGCGAGCGCGCTGGAAGTCTGGCCTGATTGCGGCGGCAAGTCCAGCGCGGCGGCGGCCTGGTTCAGCGCCGCCAGCGGGTCGCGCAGGTCCAGCGGCCGCGCGCCGTTCTGCTTGGACAGCTTTTCGCCGTTCGCGCCCAGCACCAGCGGCGTGTGCAGGTAGCGCGGCGTCGGCAGGCCGAGGGCGCGCTGCAGCAGGATCTGCCGCGCCGTGTTGTCGGCCAGGTCTGGGCCGCGCCCGATGTCGGTGAGGCCCTGGGCGGCGTCATCGACCACCCCCGCCAGCTGGTAGGCCCACCGGCCATCGGCCCGCGTGAGCACGACGTCGCCCACGTCGCGGCTGACGTTCTGGCGCTGCGGGCCGAGCCGCCGGTCATGCCAGTGGATTATCT
>JAQGNK010000325.1 GCA_028291905.1 Polaromonas sp. | reverse complement strand
GGATACGCTGCGCCTATTTGCTGGCGGTGTGCGGCACCTTGCTCCTGATGCTGACCTTCGGCGAATTCAATGCCGCCAGCAGTGTCATCGACACCGTGCGGCGCTCGCTCTGGCTGGTGCTGGCGGGTGTGTTCATCACCGTCGCCATCATTTCGCGCAATGTCTGGACGCAGGTCAGGCTGTGGCTGGCAGCGCAAGCGCCCGTGCCTGAAACGGGCACGGGCACGGCTACCCTGACGCCAATGCATGAAGCTACAGCGCCTGCCGCGCACTGAAAAATCCTGTCGCCGCCCTTCTCTCTTTCTTTTCATCGCATTTCAAAAATTCAAGCATCACACAAGGCAGGCCTTTCAATGCTGACAACCACGAGCACCCGCCGGATTCAAAACGCCAACCCCGCACGCCGCCCGACCACGGTTCAGTGGCAAGACCTGGTGGCCCTGCGCCCCGGCGAGGTGTTGCTCAACCTGGGTTTGTCAGCGCCCTGGCTCGCGTTGTCGCTCTGGGCAGCGCAGCAAGACCTCTACTGGCTGGCCATGCCCTGCTCGGCGGCTTTTTTCCTGACCGCCCTGCGCCAGGCGCATGACAGCTACCACGCCAGCATCGGCGTACCGCGCAAATGGCTCGATGCGGTGATGCTGCTGCTGAGCCTGGGCATGCTCTGCTCGACCCACGCAATACGCCATACCCACCTGGTGCATCACAGCGACCCGCTGGGCCAAGGCGACGCCGAAGGCCGGTGGGCGCACCAGTCGGCCTGGCGCGCCCTGCTGCTGGGAATCCTGTTCAGCATCCGCACCCATGCGCAGGCGTTTGAAGGCGGTAGCGCCAGCACACGGCGCTGGCTGTGGGCTGAACTGGCGCTGATCGCCGGCGTCTGGCTGGCGTCCGCGCTGACCGAACAAGCCTGGCTGCGCTACCACGTCGCGGCCATGATCGCCTGCAATGCCCTGGTCGGCTTTTTCGCGGTGTGGAGCGTGCACCACGACTGCCCGCCCGCAGGCGCAGGCGTATTTGCCCGCACCGAACGCCGCGCCTGGTGCAACTGGCTGACCGTCAACCTGCTCTACCACGTCGAGCACCATCTGTTTCCCGCCGTGCCTGCCAATCACCTGCCGGCCCTGGGGCGCAGGCTGGACGCGGTGGCGCCGGAGTGGACTGGCGAGCGGGTGCTGGGGAATGTGGGCAGAAAGCTTTCGGACGTCAAGGCCTTGAAGCCAGCCAACGCAAAAGCAGGTTAAGGCGATTTCATTCTGACCTGCAGCAGCTGCGGCCCGACAGACTGAACGCTACCGAATTGATAGCTGCTTGCGCATATCCTGCCTTTGCCAGAGGCAGATTTAATGCCAAAAGATAGTTTGCTGGTCAAAACGAATGCGCTTTGAAAAACCTGCTCGCAGCGGCGTCAAGCTGAGATCAATGCGCCTTCTCCCAGTTCGGCCCGAAGCCGATTTCGGCCAGCAGCGGCACCTTCAGCTCGGCCACGCTGGCCATCAGGCGCGGAATCTCGGTCCGCACCCATTCGACTTCTGCCTCCGGCACCTCGAACACCAGCTCGTCATGCACCTGCATGATCATTTTTGTGCCGCGCTTTTCTTCGTCCAGCACCTGCTGCACCCGGTTCATGCTGAGCTTGATCAGGTCGGCCGCGGTGCCCTGCATCGGCGCGTTGATGGCCGCCCGCTCGGCGCCGGCGCGGCGTGGGCCGTTGGGCGAATTGATCTCCGGCAGCAGCAGCCGCCGGCCCAGGACGGTCTCGACATAGCCCAGGCTCTTGGCCGACAGCCGGGTGTTGTCCATGTAGTTCTTCACGCCCGGGTAGCGCTGGAAATAGCGGTCGATGTAGGCGGCGGCGGCCTTGGTTTCGATGCCCAGGTTGCGCGCCAGGCCGAAGCTGCTCATGCCGTAGATCAGGCCGAAGTTGATCACCTTGGCATAGCGGCGCTGCTCGCTGCTGACCTGATCCAGCGGCACGCCGAAGACTTCGGCGGCTGTCGCCCGGTGCACGTCCAGGCGGGCGGTGAAGGCATGCAGCAGGGCTTCGTCGCCGCTGATGTGGGCCATGATGCGCAGCTCGATCTGGGAATAGTCGGCGCTGGCGATCACGCTGCCGGCGGGTGCGACAAAAGCCTCGCGCACGCGCCGGCCCTCAGCGGTCTTGACCGGGATGTTCTGCAGATTCGGCTCGTTGCTCGACAGCCGGCCGGTGATGGCCACGGCCTGCGCGTAGTGGGTGTGCACCCTGCCGGTGCGCGGATGGGCCAGCTGCGCCAGCTTGTCGGTGTAGGTGCCCTTGAGCTTGGACAAGCCCCGGTGCTCCAGGATCTTGGCCGGCAGCGGATAGTCTTCGGCCAGCTTTTCAAGCACCTCCTCGTCGGTGCTGCGGGCGCCGCTGGGGGTTTTCTTGACCACCTTCATGCCCAGCTTGTCAAAGAACACCTCGGCCAGCTGCTTGGGGCTGCCCAGGTTGAACGGCTGGCCGGCCATCTCGTAGGCTTCGGTCTCCAGCTGCAGCAGGCGCGCGCCCAGCTCGGCGCTTTGCTTGGCCAGCATCGGCGCGTCGATCAGCACGCCG
This sequence comes from Polaromonas sp., assembly GCA_028291905.1. GTDB lineage: Bacteria > Pseudomonadota > Gammaproteobacteria > Burkholderiales > Burkholderiaceae_C > Polaromonas. The sequence goes on along the minus strand of JAQGNK010000325.1, from coordinate 5,593 downwards.
TTGCGCTCGATGCGGTAGAGCGACTCGCTGCTGTCGATTTCAAGCTGGTAGATGGCCAGCAGCTTGGGGTTGGCCTGCAGCTGCGGCCACAGCACTCGGTGCACGTCCAGCGTCTGGTCGGAATCTTCGCAGGAATATTCCGAAGCCCTGGCGATATCAACCTGGCTGAAGCTGATCTGGCCGGCGCCCTTGCCGCACAGGTCTTCATAGTTGATACCGCTGCGGCCCAGATGCCGCTCGGCCAGGCTGGCCAGGCCGTGCGGCTTGGTCACCTCCAGCACATAGCTCTGCAGCATGGTGTCGTGGGCATAGCCCTGCACCTCGATGCCGTGGTTGGCGAAGACATGGCGGTCGTACTTGACATGCTGGCCGAGCTTGAGCTTCAAGGGGTTTTCCAGCCAGGGCTTGAGCCGGGCCAGCACCTCACCCTGCGGCAGCTGCTCCGGCGCGCCGGGGTAGTCATGCGCCAGCGGAATGTAGGCCGCCTCGCCCGGCGTGACGCTGAAGCTCACGCCGACGATCTGCGCCCGCATCTCGTCGAGCGAAGTGGTTTCAGTATCGACCGCCACCAACTCCGCAGCCTCGACGCGAGCCAGCCAGTCGTCGAATGCCTCCCAGGTCAGGATGGTGTCGTATTTCAGGTTGCTGGCGCGCTCGGCCAGCGGCTTGTCGAGCAGCGAAGGCTCGTCGTCGAACAGGCCGGGCGAATTCGACGAACTCGCCGGCTTGCGCGGCTGGCGGCGCTCGGCCACGCCAAGCAGCTCGGGCGGCGCGCTTTCGGCCTCGATCTGGCTGACCAGCCCCTTAAAACCATATTTTTCATAAAAAGCCTTCAATGCGCTGGTCTGCTGTGCGCCGATAGCTATGTTTTCCATAGCAGGCAGGCCGTCGATGTACTCGGCCAGGTCGCAGTCCTTCTTGATGGTCAGCAGCTCGCGGCCCTTGGGCAGCCAGTCGAGCGAGCTGCGCAGGTTGTCGCCGACGACGCCCTTGATCTCGCCGGCACGGGCTACCAGCGCATCGAGCGAGCCGTATTCGAGCAGCCACTTGACGGCGGTTTTCGGGCCGACCTTGGGCACGCCCGGCACGTTGTCCACCGCGTCGCCCACCAGCGTCTGGTAATCGACCATCAGGCGCGGCGGCACGCCGAATTCGGCCTCGACGCCGGCCAGGTCGCGCCGGCGGTCGTTCATGGTGTCGATGACGGTGATGTGCTCATCGACCAGCTGGCTCAGGTCCTTGTCGCCGCTGGAGATGATGACCTCGATCTGCTGGCTTGACGCCATGCAGGCCAGCGTGCCGATCACATCGTCCGCCTCCACGCCCGGCACGGTCAGCACTTTCCAGCCGAGCAGCTGGACCACCTCGTGAATGGCCTCGACCTGACTGCGAAGGTCATCCGGCATGGCCGAGCGCTGGGCCTTGTAGTCGGGGTAAAGCGCATCACGGAATGTCGGGCCCTTGGCATCGAAGACGCAGACGGCGTAATCGGCCCGCACATCCTTGCGCAGCTTCTGCATCATGTTGACCATGCCGCGAATCGCGCCGGTGGCCGGGCTGGTCGGGTCATTGGGGGTGACGCGCAGGTCCGGCATGGCGTGGAAGGCGCGGTACAGGTAGCTGGACCCATCGACCAGCAGCAGGGTTTTTTTATCAAGGCTCATAAGGCGAGATTGTCGGGGATATTGGCCGAGCGCTCCAGTTCGCCGCGTTGGCTGCGGCGCTGGGCTGGCACCAAGTTGACCCAAGGCTGCGGCCAGGCTTTTGAAGGCCGCCTGAGTGCAGAGGCCGCCTTTTAATCCCTGCAAAGCCAGCCCCCGCACGCCTACAATGCAGCCATGAAAACCGCCCTTCGCCGTCTCCTTGTCGCTGCCGTTGCAGCGCTGCCGCTGGCTGCGGCCGTGGCTCAAACAACGCCGGCGCCTGCAGAGGCGGCACAGGCGGCGCCAGCCGGCTCCAAGCGACCCGACCAGAAGATCGAACGCATCCGCACCGAGGATGCCGGCTCGCGCATCGACGAGCTGCGGGTCGGCGGCGAAACCAAGCAGATCACGGTGCAGCCCAAAAACGGCTCCGCGCCTTACGAGGTCAGGCCGGCCGGCGCCGCCGGCAGCACGTCCCCGGGCAGCAGCGACCGCGACACCAGCGGCTCGCGCGTCTGGAACGTGCTCAAGTTCTAGCCTTTCTTTTTTCTCTTTAGCACAGGATTCAGCCTCAAGCATGGCCGTCTTTACCGAAGTCTCGTTTGACGAGGCTGCAGCGTTCTTGCGCTTTTTAAATCTGGGGCAACTGCAGGGCCTCAAGGGCGCTGCAGGCGGCATCGAAAACACCAACTATTTCGTCGATACCGACCAGGGCCAGTATGTGCTGACGCTGTTCGAGCGGCTCACGTTCGAGCAGCTGCCGTTCTATCTGCACCTGATGAAGCATCTGGCGGACCATGGCATTCCGGTGCCCGACCCGGCCCCGGACGCCAAGGGCAACCTGCTGCATCGCCTGAAGGGCAAGCCGGCCGCCGTGGTCAACAAGCTGCGCGGCCACAGCGAACTCGCGCCGACGCTGCTGCACTGCGGCGGCGTCGGCGAGATGCTGGCGCGCCTGCACCTGGCCGGCCTGGACTATCCGCGCCAGCAGCCCAACCTGCGCGGGCTGGATTGGTGGAACGAGACGGTGCCGGTCGTGCTGCCCTACCTGAGCGAGTCGCAGCGCAGCCTGATCCTGGGCGAGCTGGCCTACCAGAACCACATCGCCGCCTCCTCCGGCTACCGCGGCCTGCCGCGAGGCGTCATCCACGCCGATCTGTTCCGCGACAACGTGATGTTCGAGAACGGCCAGCTGACCGGCTTTTTTGATTTTTACTTTGCCGGCTGCGACAGCTTCTTGTACGACATCGGCATTTGCCTGAACGACTGGTGCATCGACCTCGAAAGCGGCGCGCTGGATTCAGTGCGCGCCGACGCCTTCATGGCCGCCTACCAGCGGGTGCGCCCGCTGACGATGCAAGAGCGCACGCTGCTGCCTGCGCTGCAGCGCGCCGGCGCCCTGCGCTTCTGGGTTTCGCGGCTGTGGGACTTTCACCTGCCGCGCGATGCCGCCGTGCTCAAGCCCCACGACCCCAGCCATTTCGAGCGCGTGCTGCGCCAGCGGCTGGCGCATCCCTACCTCCTGTAATCCACCGCATACCCGGCTTCACCAATCCGGCTTCTCGCCATGAAACTCAATATCGTTCCTGCCCGCACCGGCCTGGTCTGGGTCAAGCTGGGCATCAAGACCTTCGCCCGGCAGCCGCTGGCCATGTCGGGCCTGTTCTTCATGTTCATGGCGATGCTGTCGGTAGCCTCGCTGCTGCCGTTCATCGGCATGGCGCTGGCGCTGGCGCTGCTGCCCGCCGCCACGCTGGGCCTGATGGCCGCGACCCAGGAAGCCACCAAGGGCAAATTCCCCATGCCCTCGATCCTGGTCAGTGCCTTCCGGGCCGGCCAGCAGCGGCTGCGGGCCATGATGGTGCTGGGCGCGATCTATGCCGCCGGCATCCTGGCGCTGATGGGCGTGTCGGCGCTGATAGACGGCGGGCAGTTTGCCAGCCTCTACCTGGTCGGCGGCAAGATCACCGAGGAGGTGGTCATGCAAGACCGTTTCCAGCTGGCGATGTGGGTGGCGATGGCCTTGTACCTGCCGCTGTCTCTGCTGTTCTGGCATGCGCCGGCACTGGTGCACTGGCACGGCATTTCGCCGGTCAAGAGCCTTTTCTTCAGCTTCGTGGCCTGCTATAAAAATTTTGGCGCCTTCACCGTGTTCGGCCTGGCCTGGAGCGGCGTCTTCGTGCTGGCCGTCGTCTTCGTGGCGCTGATGGCCAGCCTGCTGGGCAACCCGATGCTGGCCACGGTGGCGATGTTTCCAGTGGTGCTGGTGATTCTGGCGATGTTCTTCACCTCGATCTACTTCAGCTTCCGGGACAGCTTTTCGCCTGCGCCCGATGACATGGCGGCAGACAAGCCCTAAGGCTTTCGAGGTGCGGCAATCCAGTGTTCTGAGCGATAAATTTTGCTATATAAATAATAGCTGCCTGCACAGACAAATCCTGCGCCAGCAGCTTGTTTGATACTAAAAACTGGCGGGCTGTCCACAACCAAGCCGCGCTAGATCACCGTCAGCTTGGCGACCGCCAGCGCCAGCCACTTCACGCCGTGCCGGCTGAAATTGATCTGCGCCCGCGCATCGTCGCCCGTGCCTTCGAGCATTTGAACCTTGCCCTCGCCGAACTTGGCATGAAACACCTTCATGCCCGCCTTGATGCCATGGCCGGGCGCGGCCTTCTGCGCCGGCACCGGCGGGCTGGCAAACCGCTCGGCACCTGCTGATTTTGAACCAAACATGCCGCTCGCCCAGTCCCCGCCTGCGCTACCAGCTCCTGATTTGCTAGCGCCCCACTGCTTGGCGCCGGCACCGAAGCCTGCCGAGGCGCCAGCTGAATAGCTCGGTTTGCGGGGCGTGATCCATTTCAGCGCCGACTCGGGCAGCTCGTCGAAAAACCGGCTTTTCAGGTTGAAGCGGGTCTGGCCGTGCAGCATGCGGGTCTGCGAATGGCTCAGGTACAGGCGCTTCCTCGCCCGCGTGATGGCGACATACATCAGGCGGCGCTCCTCCTCGATGCCGCCTGCGTCGTTCAAGGCGTTTTCATGCGGAAAAATGCCGTCCTCCAGCCCGGTGATGAACACGCAGTCGAATTCCAGCCCCTTGGACGAATGCACCGTCATCAGCTGCACCGCGTCCTGGCCGGCCTGCGCCTGGTTGTCGCCCGATTCAAGCGCCGCATGGGTCAGGAAGGCCGCCAGCGGCGACAGGGTTTCGCCGGTGTCCTGGTTGGGCGCCAGCAGCTCGGGCGAAGGCTCGTCCAGCAGCGCCGCCGACGTATCGAGCCCCTGGCTGGCCGGCGACTGGCTCAGTCGCGCGCCCAGCTCATCGACCGGCAGCGCCACCGCGTCGCGGCCAAAACCCTCCTGGCTGACGAAGGACTCGGCGGCATTGACCAGCTCGGCCAGATTCTCCAGCCGGTCGGTGCCGTCCTTGTCGGCCTTGTAGTGCGCCTCCAGGTCGCTTTGCTGCAGCACCAGCTCGATGATCTCGCGCAGCGTGCGGCCGCTGGTCTGCTCGCGCATCACGTCGAGCCTGGCGATGAAGGCGCCCAGGTTGGCGCCGGCCTTGCCCGGCACCGCGCTCACGCCGTCATGCAGCGAGCAGCCCGAGGTCTTGGCGATGTCCTGCAGCTGCTCGATGGTGCGGGCGCCGATGCCGCGCGGCGGAAAGTTCACCACCCGCATGAAGCTGGTGTCATCGTTCGGGCTTTCCAGCAGCCGCAGATAGGCCAGCGCATGCTTGATTTCGGCGCGCTCGAAAAACCGCAGCCCGCCATAGACCCGGTAGGGAATGCCGGCATTGAACAAGGCGCTTTCCATGACCCGGCTCTGCGCATTGCTGCGGTAGAGCAGCGCGATTTCCTTGGCGGAGGTGCCGCCCTGCACCAGTTGCTTCACCTCGTCGACAAACCACTGCGCCTCGGCAAAGTCGCTGGCCGACTCGTACACCCGCACCG
>JAQGNK010000292.1 GCA_028291905.1 Polaromonas sp. | reverse complement strand
TTCGGCAGCCTGGACCTGGGCGACTTCCGGGTGGCGTACAGCCCGACAGACCACAACGGATCGAACTTCGTGGAGCTGGAGATGTACAACGCAGCGGGCAACCTGATCCGATGACCTTGCGGGCCGTCACCCTGCGCGTCAACCAGACGGAGCAAACCCTGGCGGTGTCGGCGCAGGCCTCGCTGCTGGCGGTGCTGCGCAACGACCTGCTGCTCAACAGCCCGAAATACGGCTGCGGCCTGGGCGAATGCGGCGCCTGCACCGTGCTGGTCGATGGAGTGGCAGCGCGCTCCTGCGTGATTCCGGCGCATGGCGTGGCGGGCCGGGCCATTACCACGCTCGAAGGCCTGGGCACGCGGGCAGTCTTGCATCCGGTGCAGCAGGCCTTCATCGACGAGCAGGCGGCCCAGTGCGGCTACTGCCTGAGCGGAATGATCATGATGACGGCGGCCCTGCTGGCACGCAACCCGGACCCGAGCGACGCCGAGATACGCAGCGAACTGTCGGGCAACCTGTGCCGCTGCGGAACCCATCTTGAGATCATGAAGGCGGTGCGGCGGGCCGCCGTGCTGATGCGCCAGGCCGGCGCCGCCCAGGCCGCGCCATGAGCCGCGTTATCCGCACTGTCTGCACTGTCCACCGCCAGCCTCGCCCGACCCGACAACTTCACGCCACACCCGCATGACCGCCACGACCGCCACAACCTGCCGCCGCGCCGACAGCCCGCTCACCCGCGCCGACTTCCATGCCGCGCAGGGCGTGCTGCTGGTCACCCGCGAGCCGCCGCCCGCGCCCCCGCCGGCCAAGGGCCAGCCGGCGCTCATCAGCGGCAACCCGCTCGAAGGCGTCGAAATCCTGATTGCTGTGTGGGACGACGGCAGCGTGACGGCGCTGAACGGCCATGTCGATCTGGGCACCGGCATCCGCACCGCGCTGGCGCAGATCGTGGCCGAGGAGCTCGATGTGCGGCTGGCCTGCGTGAACATGGTGCTCGGCGACACCACGCGGGCGCCCAACCAGGGCGCCACGATTGCCAGCGCGTCGATCCAGATCCATGCGCTGCCCCTGCGTGCGGCGGCGGCGCAGGCTAGGGCCTGGCTGCTGGCGCGGGCGGCTGAGTGGCTGCAAGCGGATGCGTCGCTGCTGGAGGTGAATGCCGGCGTGGTCAGCCTGCGCGGCGGCCAGCACCAGCGCGTAACCTATGCGGCGCTGCTGGCGGGCCGGCACGAGGCGCTGGCCCTGCGGCTGGACACGCTAGTCAAGGCGGCGGCCGATTACCGCATCGTCGGCACCAGCACGCCGCGCCTGGACATTCCGGCCAAGGCGACCGGCCAGCTGACCTTCGTGCACGACATGCGGGTGCCCGGCATGCTGCACGGCCGCGTCGTGCGTCCGCCCTATGCCGGCGCCGACCATGGCGACTTCATCGGCAACACGCTGGCGTCGGTCGATGAAACCTCGATAGTCCATATTCCGGGGATTCGCCAGGTGGTGGTGATCCGCGACTTCATCGGCATCGTCGCCGAGCGCGAGGAGCAGGCCGAGCAGGCGCTGCGCGAGCTGAAGGTCGCCTGGAAACCCTGGCCGGGCCTGGGGGCCGCGCACAACCTGAACAACCCGGACGAGCTGGCCGAGGCCATCCGCGGCAACCCCTCGACCCAGCGCCGGCTGGTCGACGAGGGCGATGTCGATGCCGCCCTGGCCGGCGCCGCCCAGTCCATGCCGCGCAGCTACGTCTGGCCCTACCAGATGCACGGCGCCATCGGCCCGTCCTGCGCGCTGGCCGACTGGCGCGGCGCGCGCATGACCATCTGGGCCGGCACCCAGAACCCGCATGTGCTGCGGGCCGACCTGTCGCGCCTCATGGGGCTGGCCGACATCGACATCGACGTGATCCGCATGGAGGCCGCCGGCTGCTACGGCCGCAACTGCGCCGACGACGTGGCCGCCGACGCCGCGCTCCTGTCGCGCGCCGTCGGCGCGCCGGTGCGGGTGCAACTGACCCGCGAGCAGGAGCATGCCTGGGAGCCCAAGGGCGCGGCCCAGCTGATGCAGGTGCGCGGCGGGCTGACGGCAGAGGGCGCGGTGGCCGGCTACGACTTCGAGACCTCCTATCCGTCCAACGGCGCGCCCACGCTGGCGCTGCTGCTGACCCGCACCATCGAGCCGGTGGCGCAGGCCTACGAGATGGGCGACCGCACAGCGCGCCCGCCGTATGCGTTCGACAACCTGCGGGTGGCGGTGAACGACATGGCGCCGCTGCTGCGGGCCTCCTGGCTGCGCGGCGTCTCGGCCTTGCCCAACGCGTTCGCGCACGAGTCTTACATCGACGAGCTGGCGACCGCCGCCGGTATCGATCCGGTGGAATTTCGCCTGCGCTACCTGCAGGAGCCGCGCGCCGCCGAGCTGCTGCGCACCACGGCCGAGCGGGCCGGCTGGCAGGCGCACACTAAGCCCCGGCAGCAGCACTCGCAGGATGTGCAGGCTGGCCAGGCGGGTGCGGGCGAATCAGGCAAGCCGAACGAGCTAGGCGAGGAGGGCGGCCAGGACGGCAACATCCTGCGCGGCCAGGGTGTGGCCTATGCCCGGTATGTCCACAGCAAGTGGCCAGGGTACGGCGCCGCCTGGGCTGCCTGGGTCGCCGATGTCGAGGTCAACCGCACGACCGGCGAGGTGCATGTGCGCCGCGTCGTCGTCGGCCATGACGCCGGCGCGCTGATCAACCCGGCCGGCGTGCAGCACCAGATCCATGGCAACGTGGTGCAGACCACCAGCCGCGCGCTGGGCGAGCAGGTCACCGTCAACCCGGACACCCAGGTGGTCAACAGCCTGGAATGGGGCAGCTACCCGATCCTGAATTTCAGGGACGTGCCCGTCATCGAGGTGGTGACGATGGCGCGCCCCGGCGAGCCGCCGCTGGGCGCGGGCGAGTCGTCGTCGGTGCCTGGCACGGCGGCGATTGCCAACGCGATTTTCGACGCCACCGGCGTGCGCTTTCGCCAGCCGCCGTTCACGCCGGAAAAGGTCCGGGCGGCGCTGCATCCAGTGCCCGACAGCGAGCCGGCGCGGCTTCAAGCCCAACCCGATATGCGCGTCATGCCAGAAGCCGAACCGCCGCAGTCCCGGCTGCCGGCCACCGCCGTCTGGCCACGGCGCCTGGGCCGCTGGTCGCGGCTGGGCGCGCTGCTGGCTGGCGCCTTCGGCCTGGC
>JAQGNK010000277.1 GCA_028291905.1 Polaromonas sp. | reverse complement strand
CTCAAGATGTCGATGCAGCCCAAGCTGGCCGAGGGCCTGGACAGCGTGCGCGACTGGTTCGCCAACTACCCGTTCGCCTGCCTGGAGCAAAAAACCAGCAAGTCGGTCGGCCTGCGCGACGGCAAGGGCTGGCTGAAGGTGGCCGCGCAAATCCCCAGCTACCTCGACAGCGACGGCCTGGCCAACTACTTTCCGCCACGCGACGGCGAGGCGCCGCGCGGCAGCGACGCGCTGACCGCCTACCTGCTGGCCGCCACCCATGAAGCGGCCAGCATCAACCCGGACTTTGCCCTGTCGGACGAGGTGCGGGCGCCGATGGAGGCCGGCCTGATCGCCTTCGTCGAAGGCCGCATCCAGCGCGACTTCTGGAGCCCTCGCAAGGACCTGGATGTGCGCAAGCTGGCCGCGCTCGAAGCGCTGTCGCGCTACGGCAAGGCGCAGGGCCGCATGGTGGGCAGCATCACGGTTGCGCCCAACCAGTGGCCGACGCATGCGGTGATCGACTGGCTGAACATCTTGAAGCGCGTGGCCGACGTGCCGCAGCGCGACGAGCGGATGGCCGAGGCGAGCCAGATCTTGAAATCGCGCCTGTCCTACCAGGGCACCAAGCTGATCTTCAGCACCGAAAAGGACGATTATTGGTGGTGGCTGATGGTCAACGGCGATGTCAACACCGCGCGGCTGATGCTGGCGGTGATGGATGACCCAGCCTGGAAGGACGACATGGGCAGGCTGGCTAACGGCTTCATCGGCCGGCTGCAAAAAGGCGCCTGGCACACCACCACCGCCAACCTGTGGGGCGGGCTGGCGCTGGAGAAATTCTCGGCCAAGTTCGAGGCCACCCCGGTGGCCGGCGTGACGCAGGCCAGCCTGGCCAGCGCGGCGACCAAGCTGGCCAGCGTCGATTGGGCCAAGGTGGAGCGCATCAAGGCCAGCGACGCCTCGGGCGCGGCGCACCAGGCCAGCTTCTTCGGCGCGCCGGCCTCGCCCGGCAACCTGCGCAACAACAGCATGTTCCTGCCCTGGGGCAGCCCTGGCAAAGACACGCTGACGGTGACGCACCAGGGCACCGGCAAGCCGTGGCTCACCCTGCAGTCGGTGGCCGCGATCCAGCTGAAGGCGCCGTTCAGCGCTGGCTACCAGATCAAGAAAACCGTCACGCCGGTCGAGCAGGCCGTCAAGGGCGTGTACACCCGGGGCGACGTGCTGCGCGTCACGCTGGAAGTCAACGCCTCGGCCGACATGACCTGGGTGGCGATCAGCGACCCGATTCCGGGCGGCGCGACCATCCTGGGCACTGGCCTGGGGCGCGATTCGCAAATCGCCACCAGCGGCGAAAAAGGCAGCAGCGGCAGCGGCTGGCCGGCGTTCGAGGAGCGAAGCTTCGAGGCCTTCCGCAGCTACTACGAGTATTTGCCCAAGGGCGTGGTGAAGATGGAATACACCGTGCGCCTGAACAACGTCGGCGACTTCGCCCTGCCGCCCAGCCGCGTCGAGGCGATGTACGCGCCGGAGATGTTTGGCGAATGGCCGAATGCGCGGGTGAAGGTGGAGGCGGTGAAGTAGCACCGATGCCCGTCAATTTACTATGGTTTTAATAGCTGCTTGCGCAGGCTCTTCCTGCGCTTCCGCCTTATTTCATCAATTTTTTCTTTCTTTACCTCATTGGCATACCTCAAAAACCATCATGCATTGACAGCAATGCCTGCATTGCTTAAAGTAAATTCATGACGACCACTTTGACCATTCGCAACCTGCAAGAACCCGTGAAACAAAAACTGCGCATGCAGGCCGCCAGCAACGGGCGCTCCATGGAAGCAGAAGCGCGGGAAATACTGACGCTTGCGGTGACCCGGCCTGCGCCTGCTCCTTCCACGGTACAAGCCCCTGTCAGTGAAGCTGCGAAAAATGCTATCAGTTCCGTGCGCGGCATCTGGAAAGGCCGAGGGAACACCGACGACATGATGCGTGAGTTGCGGGGCGAGGACTGAAAGCGTGGCGGTTCTGGTGGACACGAATGTCATTGCCGATGTTCTCTACAACGACCCAGAATGGGGCGACTGGTCGGCCCAGCAGCTGGCGCGGCATTTTGGCGGGCTCTTTATCAATCCAGTGATTTATGCCGAACTGAGTTACCGGGCCAGCACGCAAGAAGAGGTGTCGGAACTGATGGAACGGCTCGGCCTAGGCTATATGGAGCTGCCGCTGGCCGCGCTCTTTTCAGCTGGGCAGGCCTACAGGACATATCGGCAGCGCGGCGGACTAAAAACCGCGCCATTGCCTGATTTTTTCATTGGCGCCCATGCCCAAGCCGCTGGCCTGATGCTGCTGACGCGTGACAAGAGCCGCTATGCCACCTACTTTCCAGGCGCGCACCTGATTTGCCCCTGAGCTGATTGCCTTGAAAAGCACGCAAGGCCTGGTGCTTGACCGCAGGCACGGTCTTGAGAATATTTTTGGCAATACATGATTTTTGCTATATTTTTAATAGCTTTTTTGGTAGATACAGCAAACGCCAAACGCTTATTTCATCCATCAGTATTGAATGCTTCGCCTGCCGCTACGGCCAGCCCTGCTGGCGTTGATTGCCATGGCGGCCATAGCTTAAACTTTGCACGGTAGGCGCCCATATGGTCGTCCTGTAAGTCCCCAGCGCTGGCCTTGAAAGCACCGGCAAACCACTGACCCATGAAACCGGCGCGCAGCCGGCCATTTCGCTTCTTGCCAAAATAGCCGCGTACCATCAGCCAGAACAATCAGCCCACAACAACAGCATGGAGAACATGGCGATGAAGGGACTCATGAATTTTCTGGAAAAAGCCGGACTGGTGAAGACGGACGCAGAGGCGCCGATGGCCGGGGACGGGCAGGCGCCTGACGCCGACCCAGGCGCCGCCAGTATCACGCCACCGGCCGGCGAATCCAGGCCAGCCACGGCGGCAAGCCCCGCCAGGGCCGCCGCCGCATCCGCGATCTCCGCGCCTGCGCAGGACGACGGCATGCCGCTGAACCTGGACGATATCTATGCCAGCGAAGGCGTCGGCCCGTCGGTGTATCCGGCCGAGCGGCTGCTGCGCCTGGTCGATGGCCTGAGCGCGATGGACGAGGCGACGCGCCAGATGGCCATCCGGGCAATGGATGCGGCCGATGAATCGTGGTCGATTGACGACCCGCTTGCCGACGCCGCCGCCAAGCTCAAGGCGCTGGCCGCGCATGCCGAGCGGCTGGCATCGCGCCTGGCGCAGCTGGAGCAGGAAACCCAGGCGCAGCTCGATGCGGTGAATCAGCGGCAGGAGCAAGCGGTCGGCACCATCCTCAAGCAGATCGCCGAGCTTGAAGCCCTGGCCGCCCGCGAGCAGGCGCGCGCCGCGCAGGAATCCGAGGCCCACGGCGCCAGCCTGAAAACGGCCCAGGCGCAAACCGCCAGCGAACTGGCCAAGATCATGCAGGCCAGCGAACGGCTGCAAGGCCTTTCAGCCCAGTTCGGTACGCTGGCCAGCCCAGCGCCAGCGTCAGTGCAGGCGTGATGCCATGGCCAGCCTGACACCGCTTTCCAAAGGACTGATCGCCCTGGCCGTGGTGGGCGCCATGGCGTCGGCCGCCTGGCACCTGGGGCTGAAGGAGCGATTCGGCGGCGCGCCGGCGGCGCAATCGCAGCCGTCCCCGCAGCAGCCATCGACCTCATCGTCGCCGCCCTCCTCTTCCCAGCCACCCGAGGCCGGGGCTGCGGTGCCGTCGGCCACGCCGCCTGACACCACGCCTGGCGCCGGCATGGGGAGCCCCGGCCCCAGTGCCAGCCCCGCCGCCCAGGCGCCGGACCAGCCAGCGCCGCCGCCAGTCCAGGCGCCTGTGCCAGCACCCGTGCCAGAACCCGAGCCAGCCCCGCAGCCGCAGCGCAAGCCCGCGCCCGCCAGTCTGTCGCCGGCCGAGCATGCCGAACGCGGCCGCCAGCTGCTCGAACGCAAGGACTACGCGCAGGCCCGCACCCATCTGGAGCAGGCGGTCCAGGGCGGCGACGGCAGCGCCGCCTGCCACCTGGGCGACATGAACCTCAAGGGTCTGGGCGGCCTGCCGGCCAACCGCGACAAGGCGGCCAGCCTGTACCAGCTGGCGCAGTCCCGCAGCATCATCTGCTTTGCCTCGGGCTCCTGAACTTCAACCCCATCCGCCGCCGGGCTTTCGACAAAGGAATCACCTCATGAACATTCGCCTGATTGCCCTGCTGGCAGCACTCGCCGGCAACGCCCTGACGACGGGCGGCGTGCTGGCCCAGGGTTTCGTCTTCGGCACCGGCCAGCCGCCGGCAGACGCCGCCGTGCCCGCCGGCGCCCGCAACCCCAAGGTCGAAACCGCCCAGCGGCTGCTGTCGCGGCTCGGGCTGCTGCGCGAAACGCCCAGCGGTCTTTTGACCACGGCAACCCAGGAGGCGATTCGCAGCTTCGCGGCGCAAAACGGCCTGCCGGCGGGCGCCCAGGTGAACGACGCCCTGCTCAACTCCCTGCGCCGGGTCATCTGGCAGACCCAGAACTGGGCCAGCGGCAATTACAAGGGCCACGAGAAGCTGGTCGATGCCCAAGGCCTGCGCGAATCGCAGATTTTGCTGGGCAAGCTCGGCTTCAACGCCGGCCCGCTCGACGGCACCTTCGGCCCGCAGACGCAGGTGGCGACCGAGGCCTTCCAGGAGTCGCAGGGCGTGACGGTCGATGGCCTGATCACCGCCACGGTGCTGATGAATTTGCGCCGCGCCGTCAACGGCGTGGGCGCCTCGGCCAAGGAAACGGTGCGGGTGCTGAACTGGCCCGACTACATCGACCCCGGGGTGCTGCTGGACTTTGAAAAAGAAAACAACATCCGGGTGATCTACGACATTTTCACCAGCAATGACGACCTGCAGGCCCGGCTGGGCGCAGGCGGCGCGCCGTATGACGTGGTGTTTCCGACCGCCAACGCGGTGCCGGCAATGGCGGCCAGGGGCCTGCTCGGCAAGCTAGACAAGGCGAGCCTGAAGAACATCGGCAACATCGACCCACGGGTCGAGGCCACGCTGCGCGCCTGGGACAAGGACGGCAGCTACAGCCTGCCCTACATGTGGTACACGGTCGGCATTGCCTGGAACCCCAAGCTCACTGCCAAGGCCTATCCGGGTCGCGCCATGGACTCGCTCGCCAATGTATTCGAGCCGGAAACCGCCCGGCGCTTCCAGTCCTGCGGCGTTGGCATCGTTGATTCGGCCACCGATGTGATGCCGCTGGCGGCCATCGCCGGCGGGCAGGCCAAGTGGAACGGCAAGGCGTCGATTGCCGCCGCCACCCAGGTGCTCGACCGGCTCAAGGGCATCGTGAAAGTGATTCCGACCGACCAGTACATCGACGCGCTGGCCAGCGGCAAGCTGTGCGTCGCCATCGGCTTTTCGGGCGATGCGGTGCAGGCCCAGGCCAAGTCGCGCGGCACGGTCGAGTACCGCGTGCCGGCTGAAGGCGGCCTGCTGTCGATTGATGCGATGGCAGTGCCGGCCAATAGCAAAAACAAGCGCGCCGCCCATCTGTTCATCGACTACCTGATGCGCCCGCAGGTGATTGCCAGGGTGTCCAACACCGTCGGCTTTGCCAATGCCAACCTGAAGGCCGGCGAATTCATGGCCGACAGCATCAAGTCCAATCCGGCGGTGGTGCCCAGCACCGCCTCGCTCAGCCGCTCCTCGCCGATCCCGATTTTGTCGGAGCAGGACCAGCAGGAGATGGCGCGGGTCTGGGGACGGTTCTCGAAATAAGCTGATGCACATGCCGCCCTTGCCCGCCACCGCAGCGACATCCCTTGCAGCCCTGGCGCATGCACGCCTCTTTGCGTGCCCGTTTTTCCCCTTCCCCCGCTGGGGGGAGGTTGGGATGGGGGCCTCCCCGAATCTGAATCCGGCTCCCGATCAACCCTGGCAGCGACGCCTGCGCCGGACCCGTGTGAAAAAAGCCAGCGGCTGGTATTCGACCACCGCTAGCCCCCATCCCAGCCTTCCCCCAGCGGGGGAAGGAGCCAAAGCAGCATGCCTTGAAAAAATAAGCGCCTGCAGTCGCCTTGCAGCCCGACTCAGCGGCTGCCGGAGCCTGGCGTGAGCAAGAAGACCGACTACCTGGGCGCCTTCCTGCGCCATCCGTACAACCGGGTCACGATGCTGGCGGCGGGCTGCGGCGCCATCTTTGCCTCGATTCCCTACGGCTGGCAGGGCCTGGCGCTGGTCGGGGTGATGGCGCTGGGCACCGAGATTTTGGCGGCGCTGGCGATTCCCGAGCTGCCGCCGTTCAAGGCCTGGGCAGACAGGGAGCAGCACCGGCAGGCGCGCGCCCAGCGGCGGCTGCAGCTGCTGGCCGAGCTGAGCCAGCACGGCGACACCCAGGCGCTGGCCAGCTACCAGAGGATGTATGACCGGGTGCAGGCGCTGCACCGCACCGCCGACGACGCCCGCACTACCTTGACGCCCGAGGATGTGGACAAGCTCGAAGACCTGACGGTCGATTACCTGGGCCTGTCGGCCCTGAACCTGTCGCTCAGGCAAGGCAGCAAGCAAGGCGCCAGCGAAGACACTGCCGCCCGGCGCATTGCCGGCATCCAGGCGCAGCTGCAGGGCAGCAAGCCCCTGAGCGCCGAGGAAGAACGCCAGCTGCGCAGCGCCCTGGCCGAATACACCGAGGTGCTGCACCGCGCGCGCCGGCTGGCGGTGCGCCGCAGCGCGCTGGAAGCCACGCTGCTGTCCATGCCCGACAAGATGGAAGAGGTCTATCAGCTGGTGATGACCGCGCCCTACTCGTCCGAGATGGGCGGCAAGCTCGAAGAATCGCTGGCCAGGCTGCGGATTGCCGAGGAAGTGGCCGCCGAGTTTGACGCCGGCGACCTGTCCAGCGCCCAGCCGTTCTGGACCACCACCACGAGCGCCACGACAAATGCCACCGGCGCGGCAGCGCGCACCGCGCCCAGCCAGCCTGCGCGGCGGGCGCCCGGCTCGGTCAAGCACTGACGCCGCAGCCCAGGCCACCCCACGATTTTCCAACTCACCGCTTTACCCATCCCTTCATCGCCACCCAGGAGCACCCCATGGCCAACAACGCAATCTTCGCCCGCCTGTCCAACCTCTGGAGCGGCTTCATCTCGCTCTGGGTCACCGACATCGAGAAGGAGCATCCCGAGATCGCCTACCAGAATGCCATCTCGTCGATGATCCAGAAATACACCCAGCTCAAGGCGGCGACCGGCTCCATCATCGCCCGCCGCCAGGAAATCACCGAGCGCCTGGCCAGCCACGAGCGCGAGCTGGCCGGCATCAGCACCGACCTGGAAGCGGCCATCGCCACCGGCCAGGACGACCTGGCGGTGGTGCTGATCCAGAAAAAAAATGTGCTCGATGCCGCGCTGGCCGAGCTGCGGGCTGACGCCGACCAGGCCACCACCGACGCCGACAGCGCCAAGAGTTCGCTGATGCAGGTCAAGACCGAGATCGACAAGCTCAAGTCCGAGAAAGACCGCATGCTGGCGCAGATGCACAGCGCCCAGGCGCGGCTCAAAATCCAGGGCCAGCTCGACGGCCTGTCGGTCGATGCCGAGGTGCAGGCGCTGGGCGCCGTGCGCGAGCACATCAAAGGCCAGGTGGCGCAGGCCAGCCTGGGCTCGGAGCTGCACAACTCGGACCTCGACGTGCGCTTGGCCAAGCTGCGCCAGAGCAGCGGCAGCGTGACCGCCAAGGCCCAGCTCGAAGCCATGAAGCAGGCCCGCGCCGGCGCCGCGCAGGCCGCCTCGGTCAAGCAGCTCTGAGCATCAGAGTCCAAGCGATGAAGACGCCCGCCATCACGCGCAACGCGCTGCCCCGCTGGGCCGACACCCTGCGGCAGAAGTACCTGGCCGGCGAGGCCTCGACCTTCGTGCTCTACCGCAACGTGTTCGACAGCTTCCTGGTCGGCGGCAACCTGCACAGCCTGCAGTCCTTCCTGGTGGCCGAGCTGTTCCGGGACACCAAGAAGCATGTCTGCGAAGTCAGCCTGGAGCGCGGCATCCAGGTGCTGATCGGCAAGCCCGACGCCAGCATCGCCATGGCCACGCCCGACAGCCCGGAGGCGCCGGCGCTGCTGCAGTCGCTGCATGCGCTGGAAAAGCAGATGCGCGCCGAGCAATCGACCGCTGTCATCGTGCCCTATGCCGACGCCCTGCTGCCGGCCGGCGACCCGAGCTTCATGGCCTATGCCGACCGCCAGGTGTACCTGGCGTTTCACCGCTGGTCGCTCGACCAGAGCCTGACGCGGGGCGACAACATCACCATCCTGATCGCCGAGTCGCTCAACGCCATCAACCCGGGGCTGCTGTCGAACCCGAAAGTGGCGGCCATCGAGATCCCGATGCCCGACCTGGCGCAGCGCCAGCAGGTCATCGCTTTTTTCGCGCCCAGGCTGACGCCGGAGCAGGTGGCGCTGTTCTCGGAGCGCACCGGCGGCCTGCGCACGGTGCAGCTGGCCAGCATCATGGCCGGCAGCGAAGGCCAGGGCCTGAGCGAAGCCCAGCGCCGCGCGCTGATCGCGCAACTGCTGCGGGGCACGCCCGACGCCGACACCCGCGCCGACACCCTGGCCACCATCACCGCCGGCATGACGCCTGGCGAGATCACCCGGCTGATCGAGCCCGGCCGCGTGCTGCCGGATGGCGACGCGAACGAGCAGGTGCTCAAGGTCATCCATGCGCGCAAGCGCGAGATGATCGAGAAGGAATGCGCCGGCCTGATCGAGTTCATCGAGCCCAGCTACGGCCTGTCGGCCGTTGGCGGGCATGAGCACATCAAGCACGAGCTGCTGGCGATTGCCAAGAACCTGAAGGCCGGCGAAACCACGCTCACGCCGATGGGCCTGCTGGCCGTCGGCCCGATGGGCTCGGGCAAGACCTTTGTCATCAAGGCCTTCCTGAAGGAAGCCGGCCTGTCGGCGGTGGCGCTGAAGAACTTCCGCTCGAAATGGGTCGGCTCGACCGAGGCCAACCTGGAGCGGGTGCTGGCCACCGTCAAGGCGATGGGGCCGATCGCCGTCATCATCGACGAGGGCGACCGCAGCTTTGGTTCGGGCGGCGGCGAGGACAGCGACGGCGGCACCAGTTCGCGGGTGATCGCCCGGCTCAAGGAATTCATGGCCGAGCCGGAAAACCGGGGCCAGGTGCTGTTCATCATGATGACCAACCGGCCCGACAAGCTGGACAGCGACATTAAGCGGCCCGGCCGGCTCGACCGCAAGATTCCGTTCTTCTACTGCGACACGGCGCCCGAGCGGGCGCAGGTGCTGCTGGCCGTGCTGGCGCGCTACCGCGAAACCTGCGTCGCCTCGCCAGAGGAGCTGCTCACCCTGTGCGAGCGCCTGGCCGGCTATTCGAACGCCGACCTGGAGGCCGTGGCCCTGCTGGCGGTCGAGATCGCCCGCAGCCAGTCACTGCCGCTCAATGCCCAGGCGCTCGCCCTGGCGGCCGACGACTTCATGCCGCCGCAGGAGCGCAGCATGATCGAGTTCATGGAACTGCTCGCGGTGTCCGAAACCTCGCGCCGCTCGATGCTGCCCAAGCGCTACCGCGACATGGCGCTGGGCGACATCCAGAACCACCTGCTGGCGGCCCGTCGGCTGGCCCTGGCGCGCTAGATTTTTTTCAACCTTCTTTTCTATCCAACCCTTCAGGAGTTTTCATGCACACCATGCCAGACCAGAA
>JAQGNK010000243.1 GCA_028291905.1 Polaromonas sp. | reverse complement strand
CCCTTGTGGTTGCTCACCGCGTCGGTGAAGGCGCCCTTGACATGGCCGAACAGCTCCGATTCGAGCAGCGCCTCGGGGATGGCGCCGCAGTTCACCGCGATGAAGGGCTTGGCCGAGCGGGCGCTGGCTTGGTGGATGGCCTGGGCCAGCAACTCCTTGCCGGTGCCGCTCTCGCCACGCAGCAGCACGCTGGCATCCGAATGCGCCACCATGCGCGCCTCGGCCAGCGCCTCGGCCATGCGGCTGGAGCGGCTGATGATGCGGGTCTGCCAGGCATCCGGGCTTCCCTGCCGGGCCGGGTTGACGGGCGCGCTGAGCAGCAGCGCCTCGGCGATCTTGTCGAGCAGCGCCTTGCCGTCGAAGGGCTTGGTCAGGTAGGTGAAGACGCCGCGCTCGGTCGCCTCGACCGCATCGGGAATCGTGCCGTGGGCCGTCAGCAAAATGACCGGCAGCGAAGGGTGCTGGGCGCGGATGTCGTCGAACAGCGCCAGGCCGTCCTTGCCGGGCAGCTGCACGTCGCTCAGCACCAGCTGGGGCCGCCGGAGCTGCAGCTGGGTCAGCGCGGCTTCGGCCGAGGTGACGGCGGTGACCTGGTAGCCGGCCGCCGTGAGCCGCATGGTCAGCAGCCGCAGCATGTCGGCGTCGTCATCGACGACCAGCAGGTAGGGGGCGGTGGGAAGTGATGGATTGGTCATGGCGCGGACGGGCGGGAGCGGCTGGCCGGGGCCGAGGCGGCTGGCGCGGCCGGTGCAGGCAGGCGGCTGGTCAGGCTGCGCTCAATCGCCTTGAGCGCCTCCAGCCTTTCATTGGTCTGGTCGAGCCGGCGCTGCACCTCGCGGGTTTGCTGGTTCTGCTTGTCCAGCAGGTCTTCCAGGCGGCGCTGCTCGGCATAGCGGACGCCAAGCAGCCGGGCCAGCGGATGCAGCGCCACGGCCTGGGCATCGGTATTGGCGAGCAGCCGGCCCAGCACCTCCTGCGCGCGGATCAGCTCGGGCACTTGCCGAAGCTGGCCCAGCACCAGCGCCAGCTGCAGCTGGCTGGCGGGCACATAGGGATTGCCCAGCCGCGCCACTTCCTGGCCCAGCTCTCCAGCCGTCATGCCGCGCACCCGGTCGGCATACGCCAGGGCCTGGACCAGCGGCTCGCTGGCCGGAGGCGGCGCCATGACAGCCGAAGGCGGCGCGGGCACGGCAGCGCTGCTGGCGGGGGCGGGCGCCTGAACCGCGGCCTGCGGCTTTGCAGCCGTTGCGGGCTTGATGTGTTCAAGAGCCGGAACCATGCCGCAGCCGGCCAGCCATGCCGCAGCCAGCGCGATGGCTGGCGCCAGGCGGGCGCGGTGCGCAAGAAATTCAGCTTTTAAAACCATGGGGAAACTCTATCCTGAAATGGGTACCGACCTCTTCAGGCATCAATTCAATGCGTCCGCCGTGGGCGGCAATGTACTCATGCACGATGGACAGGCCAAAGCCGCTGCCGCGAATGCCATCGGCCGGCTGGCGCTCGCCCCGGTAGAACGGCTCGAAAATCCGGTCCTGGTCGGCCGGCGCAATGCCGACGCCCTGGTCGTGGATGTCGATGTGCACCAGGCCGGGCTGCTGGCTCAGCGCCAGCGTGATCGTGCCCTTGGGCGGCGAGTAACGGATTGCATTGGACAGCAGGTTGGCCAGCGCGGTGCCCACTTTCTCCGGGTCCACCTCCAGCTGCACCGGCGCGCCGGTGACCGTCACCGTCAGCTCCCGCGCGCGCCATTGCAGGCGCTGGGCGTCCACCTGGTCCTCGATCAGCTGCAGCAGGTCGATGGGCTGGCGGCGCAGCTGGCGCGCCTCGAACGCGGCGGTGTTGAAGCGCAGCAGGTCCTCGATCTGGCTTTGCAGCAGGCTGGTGTTGTGCTTGAGGATTTGCGCAATTTCGCGCTGGTCGTGGCTCAGCGGGCCGGCCACGCCGTCTTCCAGCAGCGACACGCCTTCCCGCAGGGAAGCCAGCGGGGTTTTCAGCTCATGCGAGATATGCCGCAGAAAGCGCGATTTGTCGGCGTCCAGCTCGCTCAGGCGCAGCCGCAGCCAGTTCAGCCGCTCGCCGACCAGCGCCAGGTCGGCCGGGCCGTGGATGGCAATCACCTCATCCAGCCGGTTCTCACCCAGGCCGACGATGGCGTTTTCCAGCCGCTTCAAGGGCCGGGTGAACCAGACGCCGAAGGCCAGCGCCATGAAGATGGCCAGCGCGATGGCGCCGCTCACCTGCTGGGCCAGTCGCTGGCGGTTGCTTTCGAGCTTGTCCTGCAGCGACTGGTTGCGCTGCAGGATGGTTTGCTGCACCTGCAGGGCAATGGCGGTGTTGATGCCCTCCAACTCCCGGAACTCCTGCGCCAGCAGCTGTTCGCGCTCCAGCGCGGTGTTGGGCGGGCCGGCCAGCAGCCCCAGCATGGTGTCCAGGTGGGCACGCCAGGGCGGCGCCTTGGCGGCCTCGATGTTCTCCTGGCCCAGGCGCGCCAGGATGGCGCTGGCATCGCGGGCTTCATCCCGGAAGCGCTGGCGCAGCACGCGGTCATCGAGCACCACCGACTGGCGCGAGCTGCGCTCCATCGACACGCTGCGCTCCCGCAGCGACTGCGCCGCGCCGCTGAGTTCGAGCGCGCTGGCGGCGATGTTGCGGCTTTGCAGCGTCAACTCCTGCAGCGCGAACACCGCCCGCAGCGAGGCGGCGCCCAGCAGGGCGGCAATCAGCAGGAAGGCAATCACCAGCAGCGGCCGGAACGAAAATCGCTGCAGCATGGAGCGGGCAGGGGGGCGTGGCGGCAAGCGGCGCGCTTCAGGCCGCCAGGGCGGTGTCCTGCGTCAGCACTTCGCCGCGCAGCGAGCGCTGGCTGGCCTCGGTGATTCTCACTTCGACCAGCTGGCCGATCAGGCGCGGCTGGCCTTGCAGGATGACGACCCGGTTGCATTCGGTGCGGCCCATCAGCTCGGTCGGGTTCTTGCGGGCCGGCCCTTCGACCAGGATGCGCTGCACGCTGCCGAGCCGGCTGGCGCTGATGGCCCGCACGCTGTCGTCCAGCCGGGCCTGCAGCTGCTGAAGCCGCGCCAGCTTGACCGCGTGCGGCGTGTCGTCCTGCAGGTTGGCCGCCGGCGTGCCGGGGCGCGGGCTGTAGATGAAGCTGAAGGAAGTGTCGTAGCCGACATCGTCGACCAGCTTCATCAGTTTCTGGAAGTCGTCCTCGGTCTCGCCCGGAAAGCCGACGATGAAGTCGCTGCTCATCGCCAGCTCGGGCCGGATTACGCGCAGCTTGCGGATCGTGCTCTTGTATTCCATCGCCGTGTAGCCGCGCTTCATCGCCATCAAAATCCGGTCCGAGCCGTGCTGCACCGGCAGGTGCAGGTGGTTGACCAGCTTGGGCAGCCGGGCGTAGGCGTCGATCAGCCGCTGGGTGAACTCGTTCGGATGGCTGGTGACGTAGCGGATGCGCTCGACGCCGGGAATGTCGTGCACGTAGTCGAGCAGCGTGGCGAAATCGGCGATCTCGGCGGTGCCGCCCATCGGGCCCCGGTAGGCGTTGACGTTCTGGCCCAGCAGCGTGATTTCCTTGACGCCCTGGTCGGCCAGGCCGGCGACTTCGACCAGCACGTCCTCGAACGGCCGCGAGACTTCCTCGCCCCGGGTGTAGGGCACGACGCAGTAGCTGCAGTATTTGGAGCAGCCTTCCATGATGCTGACGAAAGCGCTGGCGCCCTCGACCCGAGCCGGCGGCAGGTGGTCGAACTTCTCGATCTCGGGAAAGCTGATATCGACCTGCGGCCGGCCCAGCCGGGCGCGGCTGGCCAGCAGCTGGGGCAGGCGGTGCAGGGTTTGCGGACCGAACACCACATCGACGTAGGGCGCGCGCTGGATGATGGCCTCGCCCTCCTGGCTGGCGACGCAGCCGCCGACGCCGATCAGCACGCCCTTTTCCTTCAGGTGCTTGACGCGGCCGAGGTCGCTGAAGACCTTTTCCTGCGCCTTTTCGCGGACCGAGCAGGTGTTGAACAGGATCAGGTCGGCCTCGTCGATGTCCTGCGTCGGCTCGTAGCCTTCGGCGGCATGCAGCACATCGCTCATCTTGTCCGAGTCGTACTCGTTCATCTGGCAGCCGAAGGTTTTGATGAAGACTTTTTTAGGCATGGGTTGCTACTGAATTAATAGCTGGTAGCGCAGGTATTTATTGCGCTACAGGCTGATTTGATAAAAAAATGGAAAATATCGGGCGTGGGCGGCCGGTGGCCGGGCGTCAGGGGGTCTTGAGGCCCAGGACCGCTTCGTTGTCGCTGCCGCCGTCCAGGAAGCCGAAGAAGGAGGCCTTGCTGTTGGGGCGCTTGAGCTTGGCCTCTTCTTTGTTGAGGATCCAGACTTCATGCACCATGCCGTTGTTTTCGCGCAGGTAGTTGACGGTCAGCTTCTTGTCGATCAGCGGGGCCGACATGACGATGAAGTTGTTGAGGCCGCGAATCCGGGCGCCGGGCGAGAGGCGTTCGTCCTTGCCGTCCAGGGTGATGAGCGGCGGCGTCTTGACCACCAGCTCGCCACGCAGCGCGGCTGCCGGAAATTGCCTGATCTCGGGTTTGGCTTCTTCAGTGGTCTGCGCGCTGGCGGGCAGGGCGGCCAGGCTGGCGCAGGCGGCCAGTGTGAGTAAGAGGGCGCGGAGGGGATGCGGTGCGCAGCGGTTCATGGTGTGTGTCCAGAGGCTGTGGGAAAGAAGGCTTTTTCAGGCGCCTGGCGGTGGCGGGCAGGTCTGCCAGCCAGGGCGTGAAGTGTATCCGCTTGGGTTTTTTCGGACAGCGCGGCGGCTTTGGCTCGCTTGGGATTTTTAAGTGAATAGTGGTTTTTGCGCTTTGATTTGCTGCGCTGGCAGCTATGGAAATCGTAGCGTTTTGGGTTTTGGGTTGGTGGTTGATATTGGCTTGTGTTTTCTCTGCTGTGGCTGGCTGGCCGGGGGTTGCCCGGCGGCAACTCACTTTTCTTTGCTTCGCCAAAGAAAAGTAAGCAAAAGAAAGGCGACCCGGCTGCCTGGGTCCCCTTCGCTTCGCTACGGGGCGACCTGCGCTGCCCCGAAAAAACGGGGGTCAAGCTCAAACTCGCTCCACTGCGTTGCGCTCAGACAATCGCTCGCCCTGATCCCGTTTTT
>JAQGNK010000271.1 GCA_028291905.1 Polaromonas sp. | reverse complement strand
GGCTTTGCGCTATCACCTGCCCATCCGGCAGCACCAGCACCGGCACGGTGGCCTTGGGCGAGGCAGCCAGGAGTTCGGGCGGCTTGTTGCGCAGCACGACTTCCCGCAACTCGCACTGCAGGCCGCTAGCCGCCATTGCCAGCCGCGCCCGCATTGCATACGGGCAGCGGCGGAAGGAATACAGCACCGGCAAAGGCAGATGCTCCAGCCGCTCGATGGAGCAGGTAACGCCCATGGCTCAGGCGCCCGGCTGGCGCGGGCCGATGTGGCCCTGCTGGCGTGCCTCGGCCAGCGTGACCTGGCGCTGGCGTTCCCGGTAACCCTGTTTTTGTTCTTCGGTGGTGCTGGCATGGCAGCCGGCGCAGCTCACGCCCAGCTCGTACAGCGGCGATGCGCGGTCTTCAGCACCCAGCGGATTGCGGCAGGAGCGGCACAGCGTGTGCCCGCCCACCGCCAGCCCGTGGCCGACCGACACCCGTTCATCGAACACAAAGCATTCGCCCTGCCACAGGCTCTGCTCTTCGGGCATGGTTTCCAGGTATTTGAGAATGCCGCCTTCCAAGTGATAGACCTCCTCGAAGCCCTTGGCGCGCAAAAAGGCGGTGGACTTCTCGCAGCGTATGCCGCCGGTGCAGAACATGGCGACCCTGGGCTTCTGGCCATCGACCGGCGCCAGCTGGCCGCCTGGGGCCATTTCCTTTTCGACCCAGCCGGGCAGCTCCGAGAAGCTGTGGGTGGCCGGGTTGATGGCGCCCTTGAAGGTGCCGATGCCGACCTCGTAGTCGTTACGGGTATCGACCAGCACCAGGCCGGGCTCGGCCAGCAATGCATTCCATTCCTGCGGCTTGACGTAGCGGCCGGCCATCAGCGCGGGATGCACATCGGGCACGCCCAGGGTGACGATTTCCTTTTTCAACCGCACCTTCATCCGGTAAAAAGGCATCTGCGGCGCAAATGCCTCCTTGTGCTCCAGCGTGGCCAGGCGGGCATCCTGGCGCAGGTAGGCCAGCACCGCGCGCACCGCCTGCGGCCTGCCGGCAATCGTGCCATTGATGCCTTCGGGCGCCAGCAGCAGCGTGCCCTTGACGCCGTGCGCTTCGCAGCAGGCCAGCAGCGGCGCCTGCAGCTCGGAAAAATCCGGGAGTTCTACAAATTTATACAACGCGGCGGTCAGAAAATCATGCATGGCGGTAAGACTGAGAATGAAAAAAGGGCAGGCCTTGTACGAGTGGCCGGAGGGTGGAATTATCCAGCGCACCCATGTTTCTGTGGACAAGCGCTTACATAACATTTTGCTGCATTGCAGCAAAATGACAATCAATAACTAAAAATCACCTGTCGCCATTCAGTTTTGATCAGGCAAGAACTGCAGGCATACAAAGCGCCCTCTCATCCTCCGAATGTCCATATCATGACCAAAAACCTGACCAGCCTCCTGTTCAAGAACCTGCGCCGCGTGGGAAAAGCCCAGCAGACGCAAGGCCGCAAGCTTTTCAAGTCCCTTCTCACCCAGTCCCTTCGCGCCCCCGTGGTCAAGACGGCCAAGGCCAAGGTCGCCAAGACCGTTCGCACGGCGGCTGTCAAAACCCTCAAGCTCGTCAAGCCGCCGGCGCTGAAGACGGCCAAGGCCGCCAAGCCGCGCCTCAAGCCCGTTGCATTGGCGCCGCAGCTGACGGCCCTGCCAGGCAGCTGGAAGAAGGCATTCTTCACCCTGCCGGGCACTGGGCTGTCGCCGGCCGGCCGCATGCAGTACTGGCTTTACCTGCCTTCGGGCATGGCCACGGCGCCGCGCCAGCTGGTGGTGATGCTGCACGG
The DNA here is from genome assembly GCA_028291905.1 of Polaromonas sp. Classification (GTDB taxonomy): domain Bacteria; phylum Pseudomonadota; class Gammaproteobacteria; order Burkholderiales; family Burkholderiaceae_C; genus Polaromonas. Next base: position 1,423 of record JAQGNK010000271.1, on the reverse strand, counting down.
CTGCAAGCAGACTGCCACTGACTTCGCCACCTCGACCCGCATGAACCAGCTGGCCGAGCGCAAAGGGTTTGCAGTGCTGTATCCGCAGCAGTCGCAGACTTCGGACCCCAACCGCTGCTGGCACTGGTACAAGCGCGCCACGCAGCAGGGGCTGGGCGATGTCAACCTGATTGCCCACCTGGTCAGGCAGGTGCAGGCCAGGCACCAGCTCGATGCGTCGCGCACCTATGTCGCCGGGCTGTCGGCCGGTGCGGGGCTGGCCGCCATCCTGGCCCTGCAGCATCCCGACCTGTTTGCCGCGGTGGGCCTGCATTCGGCGCCGGTGTTCGGCACAAGCGACTCGCCGATGAGTGGCTTCAGCGTCATGCAGCAAGGCTCCGGCATGACCTACCGACAGACCGCGCAGGAGTTCCTGGCCGAAAAGCCCGAGTTTCCGGGCATACCGGTGATGCTGATTCACGGCAAGTCCGATGCGGTGGTCCGGCGCATCAACGTGGACCATCTGGCCACTCAGTTCGAGATCATCGATGCACCGTTCATCACCAGCACCACGCCAGTCGAGCGCAGCTATGCCGGGCGCAACGGCGGGCGCAGCCCGCGCCATTCCTACAAGACGCTCACCCATTACGCCGGCAGGAAACCCCGGCTGGTGAAGTGCGAGATCGACGCACTGGGCCATGCCTGGAGCGGCGGCGACGGCAGCCTGGATTACAGCGAGCCCAAGGGCCCGGACGCCACCTTGCTGATGTGGTCCTTCTTTTCAACCCAGCAGCGGCTGAAGAAGGCACTGAAAAAGCCGCCTGCGCTGGTGATGGTGAAAGCCTGAGGCTTGACCGGCAGCCCAGTGCCGCGTCATGCGCGAACTGCCGGTTCTCGCTGGTCCCGCCACGCATCGCCGCGTTGCATCCCTTGCCAAGGCATGCAGCCTGGCTGCGATCTGTGCCTAGGCACTGCACGCCGATGGCGACGCGACCTCCTGGCATTTGCCTCATGACGTGACACCAGTGGCTGGGATTGCCAATTCAGCGTAAAAAACGGCTCTGGCGCACGAACAGCATGCGCCTTGTGCTATCTTTTAAGGAGCAACCATCACTTCTGGCTCAGGCTTTGCGGGCAGCTTGAGGCTGTCCTCGCGCTGCCTGACGGCACTGGCGTGGCTTGCCCCATGCATGCCCTTGGCCTAAAAACAGCAGGCGAATGCTGAAGGGGCCTCAGCGCAGCGTGGTGTTGCCGCTAAAAGGTGTCAGCTTGTGGGTCTGAACCACCGGGTTGGCCTCGGCGTTGCGCGGCAGCAGGCGGTCTTCGAGCTGGCCGATATAGGCGGCCAGCGTGTTGTCAGACTGCTCGATGCGGGCCAGCAGCACCTGCTGCTGCTGGGCAAAGCGGTCGGACAGCACCGTGCCCAGGGCCGATTCCCGCTGCT
>JAQGNK010000256.1 GCA_028291905.1 Polaromonas sp. | reverse complement strand
CGCTTTGGGCTGCAGGAATTTTGCTACTGAATTCATAGCTGCTGGCGTAGTTCTTTCCTGCGCTGCAAGCCTGTTTGATGCGGAAAGTCGTTGATTGGTCAAGGCAAGGGTTGGCTGATGGCCGGGCCGCCGGATGTACGAACTGTCTGACGCACGGCAGCGAAGCTTGGAGGCTTCAAGCCAGCGCCGGCATTGGCTAAGGTTGGATCCTGACGGGCTTGCGGTCCACAGCAACAGGCGATCCGCCACAAAGGAGGGAATTCATGAAGGCTTACTGGCTTGGTCCGTTCGGCATGGCTGCCTGGCTGGCGTGCGCAAGCGCTGGCCTCCAGGCCGCAACCCCTGCGGCGGGCACTTCAGGCGATATGCCGGGGCCTGCCCGTGTACCGGCAGGCAGCGCCTTGACCGCCACCGAGCGCAGCTTCATGACCCGCGCGGCCGCCAGCGGTCTGTATGAAGTCGAGGCGTCCACCCTGGCCACGCAAAAGGCAGCCAGTCCGGCGGTCAAGGCCTTTGCCGACATGCTGGTCAGGCACCACACCGACGCCAACAGCGAATTGATGAAGATCGGCAGCCAGCACAAAATTGCCCTGCCGGCCAGGGCGCAGCTGCCGGCGGCCAAGCAGGCGGTGATCAACCGGCTGTCGAAATCGTCCGGCACCGGGTTTGACCGCGATTACCTGCGCACCGTCGGCATCGCCGACCACCAGGCCGACATCAAGCTGTTCGAGCAGGCCAGCCGCACCACCCGTAACCCGGCCCTGAAGGCCTGGGTGGACAAGAATTTGCCGGTCTTGCGCCAGCACCTGTCGCAGGCCCAGCAGATTCCCCAGCCCACGGCCGCACTGCCAGACAACAGCGGCATGCACAACCCCCACCACCAGGAGACATCATGAACAGTCAAGCAACTCCCCAAGCCGGCGCGTCCGCCGCGCAAGATCCGGTCAACCTCGCCAGCGAATCGGTCGCCGGCGAGGAAGACCCAGGTGCGTCGATGGACATGGACACTTCCAGCGGAGCGGGCAATGCGGCGGCAAGCGGCGCCGTGTCGGTGAAGGCGGCGGGCTCGGGCGCGGCCAATCCGGGCGATGAAGCGGCGCCGGGCACACCCGGCACGGGAGAAAACATCTGCCGCGAATGCGGCGGCTCCGGCCGCATCGACGGCGCGCCCTGCGCTTCCTGCGGCGGCACCGGCAAGGTCACCGTCGGGGTGGGCGGGGCCTGACAGTTTTCAGGGCGGCGCGGGGCCTGTCCCATCCCCGGCAACAGCCGCAAGGCTTGCCGGCTTTCGAAATGCTTTCTTCAACCCACGATGAACGTCAAAAAGGAAAATCCCATGAATCCAGTCCTGAGCGCGGTGACACCCAATGCCACTAACATGATCCGGCTCGATCACACCCACGTGATGGCCACTTTTCACCAGTACACAACCACCAGCCGGCCGCAGATCAAGCTCGGCCTGGTCAATACCACCTGCCTGGCGCTGGAGGTGCATGCGCAGCTGGAGGAAGAGATTTTTTATCCGGCGGTGCGTGAAATCACCGAGAACGAGGCCATCAAGAAAGCGCCGGCCGAGCATGCCGAGATGCGCCGCCTGATTGCCCTGCTGCGCAGCATGGAGCCGCAGGATGTGCGCTACGACGACACCTACATGGAGCTGATGCGCGATGTGCTGCACCATGTGGCTGACGAGGAAACCATCATCCTGCCCGAAGCCGAGCGGCTGCTGCAAAACCAGTTGGGCGACCTGGGCGCCCGCATGATGAAGCGGCGCATGCAGCTGGTTGCACCGCGCACCAAGGACATTGCAATGAACATGGCGCGGGCCATGCCGGCGTCCTCGGTGGCGATGGTCGCCGGCGCGGCGGTCGCTGGCCTGCTGCTGGGCCGGCGCTGGACCAGCGGGAGTAACCTGTAGAGCACGTTTGTTTGGGTACAAAACAAATTTTGAGCATCAAACAGGCCTCCATTTTTCCTGCCGCCGGCTGCCCAGCGCGGCGCGGTGTGAGGCGGCTGCGGCAGTGAGCAAAAGCCCGCGTCCGGCAACGGTGCGGGCCTTGACTGTGGCGCGGCAAGCAGGCAACTGGTGAAGTCGATGAACTGGTTTGAAAAAGTGCCGCATACCCACCGCGCCGCCAGCGGCCTCGAATGGACGCTGTGGCGCAGGCTGCCGCTGATCGCCCTGGGCGGTACGGCGCTGCCTTTGCTGTGCCTGGCTCTGATGAACCTGCTGGCCGACGCGTCGCCCGATGCGGCAGAGCTGCGGCGCCTGCAACTGATGGAGTACCGGGTCTGGGGGCTGATTTTTTCCCACTGGTCCCTGGTGGTCACGGTGGCCATCGGCTGCGTGATCGTGATGGTGATGAAGGGGCCGGGCTACGTGGCCGACGGCTACCGGGTATCGCACAGCGACCAGCCGCGCAGCGCTATGGAAACCGCCGAGGAAGCGCAGGCCTACCGGTTGCCTGATGCCGGCGAGGGGCCGCAGCCGCCCGCAGGGCCCAGCCCTTCGACCTGATCCAGGGCTGGCGCCCAGAGTAAGCAGCGGGCAGGTCGAGGCCGGCGATCCGGCGCTTTCATTCCATGTGTTTTTAAACACAAACTCTCTTTGCAAGCCCTTGAATTTTTTTGACCCGCCAATATCGTTGATTCGTCAGGGGCAGCGGGCATGAAGGCCGGCTGCGGGTTTGTCATAGGTGCCGCCGCCTGACGTCCATGCGTTGGCGCACGGCCGCTTTCCCGCACTGGCTTTCCTGCACTGCGCGCGCCTTGATGCTTTTCAAAAACGCAACCGAAGGAGAGGAAAACCATGAATGCCATGAATGGAACACAGAACCTGTACGGCGACCTGTTCGCCGAACTCAACCGCCTGCAGGAAGGCTTCGAGCAGGCATTCCGGCCGGGCAGTGCCGGCACCAGCGGCAGCATCCGCTCACTGCCGCGCCGGACCTTCCCGGTCATCAATGTCGGCAGCACGCCCGATGCGATTGAGGTACTGGCGCTGGCCCCCGGCGTCGATCCGGCGGCGCTGCAGATCACAGTGGACAAGGGCCTCCTGGTGATTGCCGGAGAGCGCAAGGAGGACGGCCCCACCGCCGGCGAGAACACCGCCGTCTACGCCCAAGAGCGGTTCAAGGGCAGTTTCAGGCGAGTGATCTCGCTGCCTGAAGATGCCGACCCCAGCCGCATCAATGCCACCTGCCGCGACGGCATGCTGCGCGTCACCGTGCCCCGGCGCGAAGCGTCCAAGCCTCGCCAGATCAGCGTCAACTGAGTTTCTTTTTTGAAGGAGGACTGTC
>JAQGNK010000234.1 GCA_028291905.1 Polaromonas sp. | reverse complement strand
TGTGGCACGAGGCCCGGGTGTCGGTGGCGGCTGAAGTCGCCAACCAGTACGACAGCCTGCGGACTTGCCGCCTGCTCGCCGGCGTGACCGGGCGCGACGCCGCCTCGCGCCAGGAAACCGCCCGGCTCTCGGACCTGAGCACGCAATCCGGCTTCACCGCACCGGCCACCGATGCGCTAGCGCGGGCCAGCGCCGCCGAGGCACGCGGCCGAAGCGTGCGCCAGGCCGCGCTGTGCGAGCTGGACCTGAAGGCGCTGGTGGCGCTGACCGGCCTGGCGGAGCCCGATTTAAGGCAAAAACTGGCTCTGGCGCAGGTGGAGTATGCGCAACCAGCTACTATTTCGATAGCATCGGTACCGGCCGAGGCGCTCAGCCAGCGGCCCGACGTGTTCAACGCCGCGCGCGAGGTGGCCGCCGCCAGCGCCGATGTGGGCGCCGCCCAGGCGGCGCGCTACCCGCGCCTGGGCCTGAGCGGCGCCATCGGCAGCACCCGGGTTCGCGCCGGCGGCGTCAGCACCGACCTCGACACCTGGTCCATCGGCCCGCTGACTCTGAGCGTGCCACTGTTCGACGGCGGCCGGCGCGTTGCCGATGCCCAGGCCGCCCAGGCCCGCTACGACGAAGCCGCCGCCCTGTACCGCGCCAGGGTGCGGCAGGCAGTGCAGGAGGTGGAGCAGGCGCTGGTCAACCTGCAGGGCAGCGATGCCCGACAGGACGACGCGCTGGCGGCGGTGGCCGGCTACCGCGCCGCCTTCACCGGCACCGAGGCGCTGTACAAAAACGGCCTGGCCAGCCTGCTCGACCTGGAAGACGCCCGCCGCACGCTGCTGGCCGCCGAAACCAGCAACGTGAACTTGCAGCAGGAGCGCAAGGCGGCCCGGGTGGCGCTGTACCGCGCCATGGGCGGCGGCTGGGCGCCCACGCTGGCGCCGCTTGAAACCGCCAGCGCCGCCGGGCAGGCGCCGGTGCGCACGCCCTGATCCGCCGCTCGCCCACTTCGCTCCGCACCGCCCTGCCTGGTCCTTTTTCCGAACTACTTCCATCATGAACAAACCCTCCACCAAGTCTGTCGTCCTCGCCGCCGTGGCCGTGCTGGCCATTGGCGCTGGCAGCTACTATTTCCTGGCGCCCGGCAAGCCCGCAGCGGCAGCCGCCGCCGGCAAGGACGCGCCCGCGCCCAAGCCGGCCCTGACGGTGACCACCGCCCTGCCCGAGTCCATCCGCCTGCCGATCAAGCTGGCGGCCAACGGCAACATCGCCGCCTGGCAGGAGGCCGTCATCGGCGCCGAATCGGCCGGGCTGCGCCTGACCGAAGTGCGCGTCAACGTGGGCGATGTGGTCAAGGCCGGCCAGGTGCTGGCGACGTTCTCCACCGACAGCGTGCAGGCTGACGTGGCGCAGGCCAGGGCCAGCCTGCTGGAGGCGCAGGCCAACGCCGCCGACGCGGCCGGCAATGCCGAGCGCGCCCGCAGCCTGCAAAGCTCGGGCGCCCTGAGCGCCCAGCAGATCAACCAGTACCTGACGACCGAGAAAACCGCCAAGGCCCGTGCCGAAGCCGCGCAGGCCGTGCTCGGCGCGCAGCAGCTGCGCGGCCGGCAGACGCAGGTGCTGGCGCCCGACAGCGGCGTGATCTCGGCGCGCGCCGCCACCGTCGGCTCGGTGGTCGGCAGCGGCGCCGAGCTGTTCCGCATGATCCGGCAGGGCCGGCTGGAGTGGCGCGCCGAAGTCACCTCGGCCGAGCTGGGCCGCATCAAGGCCGGCACGCCGGTCAGCGTCAGCCCGGCCAGCGGCGGCGAACTGGCCGGCCGCGTGCGCATGGTCGCCCCCAGCGTCGATCCGCTGACGCGGGCGGCGCTGGTGTATGTCGATCTGCCCGCAGCCGCAGGCAAGGACTCGCCAGCCAAGGCTGGAATGTTCGCCAGGGGTGAATTTGAACTCGGCGCGACCGACGCGCTGACCATCCCCCAGCGCGCGCTGGTGGTGCGCGACGGCTTCAACTACCTGTATCGCCTGGGCGAAGGCAACCGCGTCACGCAACTGAAAGTGCAGACCGGGCGGCTGGCCGGCGAGCGGGTCGAGGTGCTGTCGGGCCTGCCGGCGGATGCGCGCATCGTCGTCAACGGCGCGGGTTTCCTGAACGACGGCGATCTGGTCCGCCTGGGTGAAGAATCCAAGCCAAATCAGGCTCCCGCGCAGTCATCGCCTGCGCCAGTAGCTATCAAATAAAGAGCAAACCATGAACGTTTCTTCCTGGTCCATCAAGAACCCCATTCCGGCGGTGATGCTGTTCGTGCTGCTCACCTTCGGCGGCATGCTGTCCTTCAACGCGATGAAGGTGCAGAACATGCCTGACATCGACCTGCCGAGCGTCAGCATCTCGGCCTCGCTGCCAGGCGCGGCGCCGGCGCAGCTGGAGACCGAGGTGGCCCGCAAGCTGGAGAACTCGATTGCCACGGTGCAGGGCCTGAAACACATCATGACCAAGGTGCAGGACGGCGGCGTCAGCATCACCGCCGAATTCCGGCTGGAAAAGCCGGTGCAGGAGGCGGTGGACGACGTGCGCTCGGCCGTGGCCCGGGTGCGCGCCGACCTGCCCGCCGACCTGCGCGACCCGGTCGTCAGCAAGGTCGACCTGGCCGGCCAGCCTATCTTTGCCTTCACCATCGCATCAAAGCGCATGGACGCCGAGGCGCTGTCGTGGTTTGTCGACAACGAGATTTCCCGCAAGCTGCTGGCCGTGCGCGGCGTGGGCGCGGTCAACCGCGTCGGCGGCGTGACGCGCGAGGTGCGCGTGGCGCTAGACCCGTTAAAACTGCAGGCGCTGGGCGCCTCCAGCGCCGACATCTCGCGCCAGCTGCGCCTGGTGCAGACCGAGAGCGCCGGCGGCCGCACCGACCTGGGAGGCAGCGAGCAGCCAGTCCGCACGCTGGCAACCGTCGCCTCGGCGCAGGCGCTGGGCGCGCTGGAGCTGGCGCTCGCCGATGGCCGCAGGATTCGCCTGAGCGATGTCGCCACCGTCAGCGACACCGTGGCCGACCCGCGCTCCGCCGCGCTGCAGGACGGCAAGCCGGTGGTCGGTTTCGAAGTGGCGCGCAGCCGGGGCGAAAGCGAGGTCACCGTCGGCGCGGCCGTGCAGGCGGCGCTGAAAGACCTCAAGGCCCAGCACCCCGACCTGGTGCTGACCGAAGCCTTCAATTTCGTGCAGCCGGTGCAGGAGGAATACGACGGTTCGATGCATCTGCTGTACGAAGGCGCGATTCTGGCGGTGCTGGTGGTCTGGCTGTTTTTGCGCGACTGGCGGGCCACCTTTGTCTCGGCCGTGGCGCTGCCGCTGTCGGTGATTCCGGCCTTCATCGGCATGTATGTGCTGGGCTTTTCGATCAACGTGGTCAGCCTGCTGGCGCTGTCGCTGGTGATCGGCATCCTGGTCGATGACGCCATCGTCGAGGTCGAGAACATCGTGCGCCACCTGCGCATGGGCAAGACGCCCTACCAGGCGGCGATGGAGGCGGCCGACGAGATCGGGCTGGCGGTGGTCGCCACCACCTTCACGCTGGTCGCGGTGTTCCTGCCGACGGCCTTCATGAGCGGCATTGCCGGCAAGTTCTTCAAGCAGTTCGGCTGGACCGCCGCGCTGGCCGTGATCGCCTCGCTGGTCGTGGCGCGGGTGCTGACGCCCATGATGGCCGCCTACATCCTCAAGCCCATCGTCGGCGACCACAAGGAGCCCGGCTGGCTCAAGGTGTACATGCGCGCCGCCGCCTGGTGCCTGAAGCACCGGGTCATCACCATGGTCATGGCGACGCTGTTCTTCATCGGCTCGATCCTCTTGATTCCGCTGTTGCCCACCGCCTTCATCCCGCCCGACGACAACTCGCAGACCCAGGTTTACCTGGAGTTGCAGCCCGGAAGCAGCCTGAAGCAGACAGAAGCGGCCGCCGAGCAGGCGCGGCTGCTGATTTCAAAGGTCGAGCATGTGCGCAGCGTGTACACCACGATTGGCGGCGGCACGGCGGGCAGCGACCCATTCGCCGGCTCCGGCGCGGCCGAAACCCGCAAGGCCACGCTGACCGTGCTGCTGGCCGAGCGCGGCGAGAGGCCGCGCAAGCAGGGCATCGAGAACCAGATGCGCAGCGCCCTCGAAGTGCTGCCCGGCGTGCGCAGCAAGGTCGGGCTGGGCGGCTCGGGCGAGAAATACATCCTGGTGCTCACCAGCGAAGACCCGCTGGCGCTTAGCTCTGCCGCCCGCGCGGTTGAAAAAGACCTGCGCACCATTCCCGGCCTGGGCAGCGTGGCGTCGAGCGCCAGCCTGATCCGCCCCGAGATCGCCGTGCGGCCCGACTTTGCCCGCGCCGCCGACCTGGGCGTGACCAGCAGCGCCATCGGCGAAACCCTGCGCATCGCAACCCTGGGCGACTACGACGTGTCGCTGCCCAAGCTCAACCTGTCCGAGCGCCAGGTGCCCATCGTGGTCAAGCTGGCCGACGCGGCGCGGCAGGACCTGAGCGTGCTCGAACGCCTGAGCGTGCCGAGTTCGCGGCCCGGCGCCGGGCCGGTGATGCTGGGCCAGGTCGCCACGCTGGAAATCGCCAGCGGCCCGGCCATCATCGACCGCTACGACCGCTCGCGCAACGTCAACTTCGAAATCGAGCTGTC
>JAQGNK010000232.1 GCA_028291905.1 Polaromonas sp. | reverse complement strand
TCGGTAATGTTGATATTCTCAAGCCGGGAATCGAGCGCGGTGCCGCCATTGCCGGGCGCGACGTAAACCGCCTGCACCTTGGGCGACTGAGCCAGTTTCCAGGCCAGCGCATGCTCACGTCCGCCGCCGCCCACGACTAAAACTTTCATGCTGGAGCTTTCATTGTTGTTGTGATTTCAGGCATGGCTTATTCCGAGAGTTCGGCGTTATGAAAGACTTCCTGGGTGTCGTCGAGGTCTTCGAGCACGTCCAGGAGTTTCTGCATTTTCAGGGCATCCTCACCCGAGATTTCAATGGGGTTGTCGGCGCGCATAGTGACTTCGGCCAGCTCAGGCGTCAATCCCGCCGCTTCCAGCGCTTTTTTAACGGCTTCTAGCTCGGTGTAAGGCGTCAACACTTCAATGGCGCCATCGTCGTGCGCAATCACATCGTCGGCGCCGGCTTCGAGTGCCACTTCCATGACCTTGTCTTCGCTGGTGCCGGGTGCAAAGATCAGCTGGCCGCAATGCTTGAACTGGAACACCACTGAGCCTTCGGTGCCCATGTTGCCGCCGTGCTTGGAAAACGCATGGCGGACTTCGGCCACGGTGCGCACCTTGTTGTCGGTCATGCAGTCCACCAGAATCGCCGCGCCGCCGATGCCGTAGCCTTCATAGCGGACTTCCTCGTAGTGAACACCTTCCAGGTTGCCGGTGGCCTTGTCGATGTTGCGCTTTACCGTTTCAGCCGCTAGATTAGCCGCCTTGGCTTTCTCAACCGCCAGGCGAAGGCGCGGATTGGTCGCCAGATCACCGCCGCCCAGGCGTGCCGCCACCATGATCTCGCGGATGACACGCGTCCAGATCTTGCCGCGCTTGTCGTCCTGGCGACCCTTGCGGTGTTGAATATTCGCCCATTTACTATGACCAGCCACGGAAATCCTTTTGCAATTGATTTAATCTACTCCTTGCATTTTACTTTTCGCTTAGACCTTGCTCCGGCAAGTTTCATCAGGACTACCCAAAACCATGGCCGAGCCGCTTCTCATTGCCAAAAACTCTTCGACTCAAAGCGAGCTGCTGCCTGCGCTGGCCAATCGCCACGGCCTCATCACCGGGGCCACCGGCACCGGCAAAACTGTCACGCTGCAGACGTTGGCCGAAAATTTCTCGAAAATCGGCGTTCCGGTCTTTTTGGCCGACGTGAAGGGTGACCTGACCGGCATCAGCCAGGCCGGCAGCCTGAACGAAAAGATGGCTGGCATCTTGAAAGAGCGTGGGATTGAACCCGCCGAGCCCCTGGCCTGCCCCACCACGCTATGGGACGTTTTTGGTCAGCAAGGCCATCCGGTGCGCGCCACGATTTCCGACATGGGACCATTGCTGCTGGGCCGCATGCTCAACCTCAACGAGACTCAGGCCGGCGTGCTGAACATGGTCTTCAAGATCGCCGACGACAACGGCATGCTGCTGCTCGACCTCAAGGACTTGCGCGCCATGCTGCAGTATGTGGGGGATAACGCCAGGGAATTCACTACCCAATACGGCAATGTCAGCGCCGCCAGCGTGGGCGCCATCCAGCGCGGGCTGATGCAGATCGAGACCCAGGGCGGCGACCAGTTCTTCGGCGAGCCGATGCTCAACATCAGCGACTTCATGCAGACGGACAGCGTTGGCCACGGCATGGTCAACATCCTGGCGGCCGACAAGCTGATGAATTCGCCGCGCCTGTATGCCACCTTCTTGCTGTGGATGCTGTCGGAGCTGTTCGAGCAGCTGCCCGAGATCGGCGATCCCGACAAGCCAAAACTGGTGTTCTTCTTCGACGAGGCGCATTTGCTCTTTAACGAAGCGCCCAAAGCCTTGGTCGAGCGCATCGAGCTGGTGGTGCGGCTGGTGCGCTCCAAGGGCGTTGGCGTTTATTTTGTGACGCAAAATCCGCTGGACATCCCGGATTCAGTGCTGGCGCAACTGGGCAACCGGGTCCAGCATGCCCTGCGCGCCTACACCCCGCGCGACCAGAAAGCCGTCAAGGCCACGGCGCAGACCATGCGCCAGAAGCCGGGACTTGACATCGAGACAGCCATCACCGAGCTGGCCGTGGGCGAGGCGCTGGTGAGCTTTCTGGATACCAAGGGCCGGCCGAGCGTGACAGAGCGGGTCTATGTGCTGCCGCCGGGCAGCCAGATCGGCCCCATCTCGGCCCCGCAGCGCCAGCAACTGCTGCAGGATTCCCTGGTGGCCGGAGTGTATGAAAAGGAACTTGATCGCGCATCAGCCTACGAAATGATTCAGGAGCGCGCGGGCGCGGCGGCCAGCCAGGGTGCCAAGGCACCCAACGGCGGCGCGGCCGGACAGGCTGAAACCGGCGGATTCCTGGGCGGGCTCAATGATGTGCTGTTCGGCACCACCGGCCCGCGCGGCGCCAAGCATGACGGCCTGGCACAAAGCATGGCCAAGTCGGCCGTCCGCACCATGGGCTCGACCGTGGGCCGAGAAATCATCCGGGGCGTGCTCGGCAGCCTGTTCGGCGGCAGGAAGCGCTGAAATTTCTTTCCAATCACTATAAGAAAGCCATAAAGTCCATGAGCAATGTCCACCTGATCAGCCACCCGCTGGTGCAGCACAAGCTGACCCTGATGCGCCGCAAGGATGCGTCCACCAACACCTTTCGCACCTTGCTCAATGAGTTGAGCAGCCTGATGGCCTATGAAGTCACCCGTGACATGCCGCTGCAGGAAGTCGAGATCGAAACGCCGCTGGAAACCATGACCGGCCAGATGATCGATGGCAAGAAGCTGGTGTTTGTCTCCATC
>JAQGNK010000220.1 GCA_028291905.1 Polaromonas sp. | reverse complement strand
GTGCCGCAGGAGCTGTCAACCGATGCGTTCGAAACCGTGTGGTCCACCGTCAGCTTCAGCCGCGGGCTGTTCGGCAAGCCGGCGAATGCCGCCTACCTTGAAAAGGTGCTGCGCGATCTTTCGCTCTGGGATAAGAAGGACAGCAAGATCATGACGCTGTCGGGCGGCATGAAGCGCCGCGTCCTGATCGCCAAGGCGCTGTCGCACGAGCCGCAGATCCTCTTTCTGGACGAACCCACCGCCGGTGTCGATGTGGAACTGCGCCAGGGCATGTGGCAGATGGTGCGCAAGCTGCGGGAAAGCGGCGTCACCATCATCCTGACCACCCACTACATCGAGGAGGCCGAGGACATGGCCGACCGCATCGGCATCATCAGCAAAGGCGAGCTGATCCTGGTCGAGGACAAGGCCGTGCTGATGCGCAAGCTGGGCAAAAAGCAGCTGACGCTGCAGCTGCGGACGCCGCTGCTGCAGATTCCGGAGGCGCTGGCCGGGCTGCCGCTGGAACTGGCCGAGGGCGGCCATGCGCTGGTCTACACCTTCGACACCCAGGCGGACGAAACCGGCATTGCCGCGCTGCTCAAGCGGCTTGCCGAACTCGGCCTCGACTTCAAGGACCTGCACTCCAGCGAACGCTCGCTGGAGGAAATATTCGTCAGCCTGGTGCATGCCGGCAAGCCCGCGGCGCCCGCGCAGAAAGAAAATTCATGAACTGGCACGCCATACGCGCCATCTACCGCTTCGAGATGGCGCGCACCTTCCGCACGCTGGTCCAGTCGATTGCCTCGCCGGTGCTCTCGACCTCCCTTTATTTCGTGGTGTTCGGCACGGCCATCGGCGCGCGCATGGGCGACATCGACGGCGTGAGCTACGGCGCCTTCATCATTCCCGGCCTCATCATGCTGTCGCTGCTGAACGAAAGCATCTCGAACGCCTCGTTCGGCATCTACATGCCGAAATGGTCGGGCACGATCTACGAGCTGCTGTCGGCCCCGGTTTCCTTCGTCGAGGTGGTCATCGGCTACGTGGGCGCCGCCGCCAGCAAGTCGGTGATGCTGGGCCTGCTGATCCTGGCCACCGCGCGCCTCTTCGTGCCCTACGAGATCGCGCACCCGGCCTGGATGCTGTGCTTTTTGCTGCTGACCGCCGTGACCTTCAGCCTGTTCGGCTTCATCGTCGGGCTGTGGGCCGACGACTTCCAGAAGCTGCAGGTGATTCCGCTGATGGTCATCACCCCGCTGACCTTCCTGGGCGGCGCGTTCTACTCCATCAGCATGCTGCCGCCGGTGTGGCAGAAGATCACCCTGTTCAATCCGGTGGTGTACCTGATCAGCGGCTTCCGCTGGAGCTTTTACGGCGTGGCCGATGTCCATGTCGGCATCAGCCTGGCGGCCATCCTCGGCTTTCTGGCGCTGTGCATGGGCGCTGTCTGGTGGATTTTCCGCACCGGGTGGAAACTGAAAAGCTGAAGGCGGAAAAGGGCCTGGCGCTGCAGCGAAGCGCTGGCCCCGGCGGCAGCTGGTGTTGAAGGCGGCCGGCCGCGCCGCTTGCGCCGGGAAGGCCTCAGCACACAGGGCGGCACCTTGACCGATTGACAGCCGGTTTTTTGCACGGGAGGATTTAAGGCATCGAAACCACTTTCTACCCAGGACTGTCACACCATGCCCAACCCTGATGCAACCCAACCCCAGGCCCCTGTCGTCGTGCTGACCGGCGCTTCCAGCGGCATCGGCCATGCCACCGCCCTGGCCTTTGCCCGCGAGGGCGCCCACCTGGTGCTGGCGGCGCGCGGCCGCGAGGCCCTTGACGAGGTGGCCGCCGAATGCGCGCTGCTGGACGCCCAGGCGCTGGTGGTGCCGACCGACGTGAGCGAGGCCGGCGCCATGCACCGCCTGGCCGAGGCCGCCATCGAGCGCTTCGGACGCATCGATGTCTGGATCAACAACGTCGGCACCGGCGCGGTCGGCGCCTTCGACGCCACGCCGGCCGAGGCGCACCAGCGGGTCATCGAAACCAACCTGATCGGCCAGATGAACGGCGCGCATGCCGTGCTGCCGCACTTTCGCCAGCGCGGGCGCGGCACGCTGATCAACATGATCTCGGCCGGCGGCTGGGCCGTGTCGCCCTACGCGGCGGCCTACACCGCCAGCAAGTTCGGGCTGCGCGGCTTTTCGGAGGCGCTGCGGGCCGAGCTGGCCGACCTGCCGGCGGTGCATGTCTGCGAGGTCTATCCGACCTTCGTCGACACGCCGGGCCTGTCGCACGGCGCCAACTACACCGGCAAGCGCCTGGCGCCGCCGCCGCTGCTGCTGAGCCCGCGCCGGGTGGCCGCCAGCCTGGTGGCGCTCAGCCGCTCGCCCCGGCCCGTGACCTCCATTGGCAGCGTCGCCCTGCCCGGACGGCTGGCCCATGCGCTGGCCCCCAACCTGACCGGACGCATCACGGCCTGGCTGATCGCGCGGGGCCTCAAGCGCGCCGACCCGGCGCCGGTGACCAACGGCAACCTGTTCGAGCCGTCGCGGGGCCATCTGGTGGACGGCGGCTACCGCACGCTGGCGATGCGGGCCGTGCCGGTGGCGGCAGTGGCGGTGCTGGGCACGGTGGGGCTCGGTGTGCTGTGGCGGGTGGTGCGCTCCCGCAAAGGGATTAACAGCACGCTGTTCGCGCGGGGGCGCCCCAAGCACCGCTTTGCAACGAAATAAGTGATTAAATCGACCTCTGGCGCACTATCTATCTGCGCAGGCAGCTATTAATAAAATAGCATCAGCCCAAACCCCGACTGCCGGGGCCTTGCGCGGCGAAGGCTTTTTCCGCCGCCCGCAGCACCGCCTGCCGCAGCCAGACGTGCCCGCCGCGCTGGCGTGAGCGCCGGTGCCATAGCGCATCGACATGCACCGGCGACACCTCGAACGGCAGCGGCCTGAGCACCAGCTGATCGGCAATGCCGGTGACGCAGACAAAGTGCGCCGGCAGCACCGTCAGCAGGTTCGAGGTGGCCACGACCCGGCCGGCGGTGAAGAACTGGTTGACGGTCAGCACCACCTGCCGCTGGCGTCCCAGCGAGGCCAGCGACTCGTCGATGAAACCGAAGGGCCGGCCCGAAAAACTCACCAGCATGTGCCGCGCGGCGCAAAACCGGTCCAGGGTCAGCGGGCCGCTGGCCAGCGGATGGCCGGCGCGCATGACGCACAGATATTCGCCGTCGTACAGCCGCTGGTGCGCGAAGGACACCGCCTCGCCGCTCTGGGCGCGCGCCGTCAGGTCGGCCAGCACGGCGGGGAAATGCCCGACGGCCAGGTCGCAGCTTTCCTCGTCGAGCAGCTTGCGCGGGTCGCGGGTGGTCAGCGGCACCACCCGCAGCGACACGCCGGGGGCTTCCTGCTCAAGAATGTCCACCAGGCCCGGGATCAGCTCGGCGGCGGTGGCGTCGGCCATGGCCAGCACGAAGGTCGAGGTGGCGCTGGCGGGCACGAATTCGCTCGGGCTCAGCGACGCCTGCAGCTGCTGCAGCGCGTCGCGCACCGCCGGCCAGATCGCCAGCGCCCGCGGCGTGGGCGCCACGCCCTGGCCGCTGCGCTGCACCAGCTCGTCGCCCAGCGTGTCCCGCAGCCGGCGCAGCGCATTGCTGACCGCCGGCTGGGTCAGCGACAGGTTGCGCGCCGCCCGCGTCAGGCTGCGCTCGGTCATCACCTCGTCGAAGACGCGCAGCAAGTTGAGGTCAAGGGTGCGAAAGTTGGCGGATTTCATGCGGGTGTTTCCAAAAATCGTGGCGCAGTGCAGGCTTATCACCGATGTGAATGTGTTGTATCAGCGTTCTAAAGTTTAAAAGTATAGGTAGTAACCCTAATATCCATTCAACCATTGCACTGTTCAGGCAGGCAGTCGTTTTTAACCAAAGGAAAAATCATGGCTACTTTCATCCAGATCGAGTACGCCGCCAGCCACCCAGGCCTGGGCCGCATCGGCACGGCGCTTCGGGCCGTGCGGCAGCTGGCCAGCACGCGCGGCCTGGCGATGCTGCTGCTGTCGGCCCTGGCGGGCGCCGGGGCGGTGGCGGCGCATGAGGTGCTGGACAGCCTGGCCGAAGGCCATCTGCTGATGCTGTGGCTGGCCCTGTGGATGGTGCTTTTTGTGGCTTTGGCGCTTTTCAGCCGTTCAGCGGGCCACTTGGCGCGCAAGCTGAACCAGCTGTCCCTGGCGGTCGCCAAGAACCGCCTGGACTGGGCCATGCCCCTGTCGGGCGACAAGCGCGGCTGAACCCTGCGCCCGGGCGCCGCGCATCAGCCGGGCGCCACGGGGCCTGCCTGATGGGCCTGCGCCTCGGGCGGCCTGGCTGCTTCAGGCCGATGTGAATCCGTAGCCGCTACCGGCCGAACTGGCCAGGCCTCGCCCGCCAGCGCGCCATTGGCCAAAACCCTGCTGCGGCTACCGGCTGGATCGCATGCCGCGCCAAGCGCGGATGCGGCGCCTGCGGGCATGCGCCATGCAGGCTTTGAAGGCGGCGCTGCGCACGCGCTGTTGGCCGGGTTCGTTACCATGCAGCGCTGGAGTCCCCAACGTGCAACAAAAATGAAGCCCACAGAATCAAGGCCGACCAACGGCGACGCTTCGAAGCGGCATTCGCCTGCCAGGGCGCTTGCGCTGGTGCTGATGATTCTGGGGGGCGCCCTGTCCCTGCGCTTCGGTCTGGGCTGGCTGACGCATGAAGCAGACAGCGAACTCACAGGCCACGCGGCCATGCTGCTGATGATCATCGCCATGTCCTGGCTGCTTCGGCGCGGGCAGTTTCGCCTGATGACCACCCTGCTGACCTTTTCCCTGCTGGCCTACACCACTGGCGTCGTGGCTGCCGCAGGCTCGATCGGCAGTGCCAATGCCATCGGATTTTTAGGCGTCACGGTCGTCGCAGGCATTGTGCTGCCGCGCCGGCAGCAGCTGCTGTGCCTCGTGCTCGGCAGCTGCGCCATCGCCGGCCTGATCTGGGCGCAGAGCGCCGGCCTGCTGCCAGTGCCCGAGCTGAGGACGGCCATCAAGGAAGGGGCGATACACATCGTGGTCATGGCCATGATCGCCACGGGTGTCTATATCAGCCAGGGGCTGATGGTGCAGGCGCTCAAGGACAAGCGGGCCGAGCTGGTGCGCCGCGAAACCGCCGAGGCGGCGCTGCGCCTGAGCGAAGCGCGGGCGAGCCGGGTGTTTCGCCACAGCCCGGCGGCCATGTTCGTGCAGTCGCTGGACGACCTGACCATCCTGGATGTCAACCATGCCTTTGAAAGAATGTTCGGCTATTCACGGATCGAAATCATCGGGCTTGATGACTTCTGCCTCTGGCAGGACAAGGCCGAGCGCAAGGAGGCCATTCGCCAGCTCAACCTCTTCAAGCGCGTCGCCAACTTTGCGGCCACCGCCAGCCGCAAGGACGGCAGCCAATTGAGCGTGCTGCTGTCGTGCGAGCTGCATGACGAGGATCAGTCGGGCCTGCTGGTCAGCTCCGTCATCGACATCACGGCGGAAGTCGATGCCCGGCGGGCCGCCCGGCAGTCCCAGGAGTTGTTCGCCAAGGCCTTCGACCTGAGCCCGATCCACATGAGCATCGTGCGGGCCGTTGACGGCGTGTTCGTCGCCGTCAACGGCGCCGAGT
>JAQGNK010000195.1 GCA_028291905.1 Polaromonas sp. | reverse complement strand
TCCAGAGCGGCGGCCAGCGCATGCAGCCCGAGGTGCGGGCCAAGACGCGCCAGCTGATCCCCGGCGTGTTCGTGCAGGAGAACTTCGGCATGTCCGAAGGCACGCTGATGTTTGTCCGCGCCAGCGACCCCGAGGAAGTCAAGCTGGAAACCTGCGGCCGGCCGGTCTGCGCGGACGACGAGGTCAGGCTGCTGGGCGAGGATGACCGCGAAGTGGCGCCGGGCGAAGTCGGCGAACTGACGGTGCGCGGCCCCTACACCCTGCGCGGCTATTTCGGCGTGCCCGAGTACAACGCCCGGCAGTTCACGCCGGACGGCTTTTACCGCTCGGGCGACCTGATGCGCCAGCACCCGTCGGGCAACTACATCGTCGAGGGCCGCAAGAAGGACCTGATCAACCGGGGCGGCGAGAAGATCAGCGCCGAGGAGGTCGAGAACCTGATCCTGATGCACCCGGCCGTGCAGAACGTCGCCTGCGTGCCGATGCCCGACCAGCACATGGGCGAGAAGATGTGCGCCTTCGTCGTCCTCAAGGCCGGGCAGTCGCTGGTGCTGAAGGAACTGGTGGACTTTTTGCTGACCAAGGAAATTGCCAAGTTCAAGCTGCCCGAGCGGCTCGAAGTGCTGCAGGACTTTCCGGTATCGACCTTTGGCAAGGTGTCCAAGAAAGCGCTGGGAGAACTCGTCACCACCAAGCTTTTACAAGAGAAATCAGCCGCCAGCGCTTGATCCGCCTGCGCATCCAGCTATCAATTCAGGAATACATCATGAGAATCATCGACCTGCACTGCTACCCCGGCACCCAGACCTGGATCGACGCCCAGGGCCCCTACCCCGAAGCCCTGGCCAGCTACTGGAAGCGCGACTGGGTGGCCAAGACCGAGGGCGAGGTGATCGCCGAGTTCACCGAGGCCGGCGTCGAGGCCTGCCTGGTCGCGCTGGACCTGGAAACCACCGTCGCCACACCGCCCTGCACCAACGAGTATGTGCACGAGATGTGGCAGCGCCACCCCGAACGCGTGATCCAGTGCTGGGGCGCGGTGGAGCCGGCCAAGGGGGAAATCGCCATTCGCCAGGCCACCAAGGCGGTCGAGGAGCTGGGCTTCGTCGGCTTTCACTTCCACCCCATCATGCAGCACTTCGCGGTGAACGACAGCCGCCACTACGACCTGTTCGAGGTCATCAACGGCCTGGGCGCGGCGGTGATGATCGACGTGGGCACCACCGGCATGGGCGCGGGCATGCCCGGCGGCCACGGCGCGCGCGTGCGCCATGCCCATCCGTCGCACATCGACGACCTGGCGGCCGATTTCCCGAACCTGAAGATCATCATGGCCCACCCCGGCTGGCCCTGGGTCGAGGAAACCACCGCCGTGGCCTTGCACAAAGGCAATGTGTACTGGGAAATGTCGGGCTGGGCACCCAAGCACTTCCCCGGCAATCTGAAGGTCGATATTCGCGGCCGGCTGCAGGACAAGATCATGTTCGGCAGCGACTACCCGAGCCTGCCCTACGAGCGCATCCTGCGCGAATGGCGCGAGCTGGGCTACAAGGACGACGTCATGGAAAAGATCATGCACGGTAACGCCGAGCGCGTGCTGGGCCTGTGAAACGGCCTTCATAAAAAATACAGGAGACAACCTTCATGCGTTTCAACTCACTTGCTGGCGCGGCCAGCCTGGCGCTTTCATCGGCGCTGCTGATTTACGGCTGCGGCGGCAGCGGCGGCGACCCGCTGGCCAGCTACTCGGCGGCGAACGACACGGTGCAGCTCAGTGCCGGCACCCTGGGGGCGGCGGCCGAGTCGGCCGGCACGCTGCGCGTCTTCAAGGCGATTCCCTTTGCCGCGCCGCCCGTGGGCGAACTGCGCTGGAAAGCGCCGCAGCCGGCCGCGCCCTGGAGCGGGGTGCGGCGCAGCGACGCGTTCTCGGCCGCCTGTTACCAAGGCAACCGCCCCGCCGGCCTGCCCGGCTCCATCCTCTACCAGAACCCCGGCCCGCAGAGCGAGGACTGCCTGTACCTGAACGTCTGGACCGGCGCCGCACCCGCGTCTGTGCCGGTGGCGGCTGAAAAGCGCCCGGTCATGCTGCTGCTGCACGGCGGCGGCTACCAGCTGGGCGCTGGCTCGCAGGGCAACTACAACGGCAGCGGGCTGGCGGCCAAGGGCGCGGTGGTCGTGACGCTGAACTACCGGCTCGGGCCGCTGGGCTTCCTGGCGCATCCCGAACTCAATGCTGAATCGGCGCAGAAGGTGTCGGGCAACTATGCGCTGCTCGACGCGATTGCGGCGCTCAAATGGGTGCAGTCCAACATCGCGGCCTTTGGCGGCGACCCGTCGAACGTGACGCTGTACAGCGAATCGGCCGGCGCCGGGCTGTCCAGCGTTTTGCTGGGCTCGCCGCTGGCGGCCAACCTGTTCCACAAGCTGGTCACCGAAAGCCTGGGCAGCCTGCCGGCCGGCGCGCCCAACACCACGCTGGCCCAGGCCACTGCCGCCGGCAGCGCCTATGCTACGGGCCTTGGCGCCGCCAACCTGGCCGCCCTGCGCGCCAAGCCGGCGCAGGAGATCATGGCCGGCGCCGGCTCGGTGATCGCGCCCATCGTCGATGGCGTGGTCTGGCCCGACCAGCTCGACCTCTTGATGGCGGCCGGCAAGATCCACAACGTGCCGATGCTGCTGGGCTGGAATGCCGACGAAGGCACGCCCTACCCGCCCTTCGCCACCACGCTGGCCGGCTATGAGGCGACCGCCACCGCCCGCTACGGCGCGCTGGCGCCCCGGTTCAAGCAGGTCTATCCGGCCGCCAGCGATGCCGACGTGCTCGCCATGGCCTACGCGCCGATGCGCGACAGCCTGTTCGCCTGGCAGCCCTGGACGCTGGCCCGGGCGCATGCGGCCCAGCGCAAGGCCAAGACCTTTTTGTACTTCTTCAACCGGCGTCCGCCCTACGCCGCCGGCCAGAAGTTCAACGAGCAGGACCCGCCGGAAAAGTTCGGCGCCTACCATTCGCTGGAGCAGGTGTATTTCTACAACAACCTGGAGCGCAGCCTGCCGGCGCGGCCCTACACCGAGCTGGACCGCCAGATCGCCGCCACGGCGTCGAGCTACCTGGTCAACTTCGCCCGCGCCGGCGACCCCAATAGCAGCGGCCTGCCGGCCTGGCCGGAATTCACCGGACCGGCGAGCCCGGCGATGTGGATCGGCGACACCATCGCACCAAGCGCCGTGCCGTTCCGCCCGGCGCTGGACTTTTTCGACACCTTCTACACGCAGTCGCTCGGACGCCCGCTGCCCTTCTGAAATCCCACGGCCAGCCCGGGCTGGCCGACGCCCCCACAAGGAACACAACATGAACCACGCCTTCATCTGCGACGGCATCCGCACGCCTATCGGCCGCTACGGCGGCGCGCTCTCGGGCGTTCGCACCGACGACCTGGGCGCCGTGCCGTTGCGGGCGCTGATGCAGCGTCATCCGGCGCTCGACTGGTCGGCGCTCGAAGAGGTGTATTACGGCTGCGTCAACCAGGCCGGCGAGGACAACCGCAACGTGGCCCGCATGTCGGCCCTGCTGGCCGGCCTGCCGCAGACCGTGGCGGCGGCCACCGTCAACCGGCTGTGCGGCTCGGGCCTGGAAGCGCTGGCCAGCGCCTCCCGCGCCATCGGGGCCGGGCATGTCAGCCTGGCGATTGCCGGCGGCGTCGAAAGCATGAGCCGCGCCCCGCTGGTGATGCCCAAAGCCGCGTCGGCGTTTTCGCGCCATGCCGAAATCCACGACTCCACCATCGGCTGGCGTTTTGTCAACCCCGAGATGAAGCGCCTGTACGGCGTCGATGCGATGGGCGAGACGGCCGAGAACGTGGCCGGGGAGCACGGCATTTCCCGCGAGGACCAGGACGCGTTTGCCCTGCGCAGCCAGCAGCGCGCCGCCAGAGCCCAGCAGGCCGGCATCTTCGCCGGGGAAATCACCGGCGTAGCCGTGCCCGCCAGGAAGGGCGACGCGCGGCTGGTCGAGCACGACGAGCACCTGCGCGCCGACACCACGCTGGCGTCGCTGGCGGGGCTGAAGGCCAGTTTCCGGCCGGGGGGCAGCGTCACCGCCGGCAATGCCTCGGGCGTCAACGACGGCGCGGCCGCCCTGCTGGTGGCCAGCGAGGCCGCCGCCCGCACCCATGGCCTCGTGCCGATGGCGCGGGTCGTCGGCATTGCCACGGCCGGCGTCGCGCCGCGCGTCATGGGCATCGGGCCGCTGCCGGCGACGCAAAAGCTGCTGGCGCAGACCGGCCTGGCCATCGGCGACTTCGACGTGATCGAGCTGAACGAAGCCTTTGCCGCGCAGGGCCTGGCGGTGCTGCGCGCGCTGGGGCTGCCGGACGACGGCGAGCACGTCAACCCGCACGGCGGCGCGATTGCGCTGGGCCATCCGCTGGGCATGTCGGGCGTGCGGCTGGCGCTGACGGCGGTGCGCCAGCTGCAGCGCAGCGGCGGCCGGCGGGCGCTGGTGACCATGTGCATCGGCGTAGGCCAGGGCATTGCCGTGGCGCTGGAGAGGGTCTGAACCCATTTCCAAATCAATCGATATGCCGTTACTTCGCCTGGGAAGTTAAAGCCTGTTCTCCGGCTTCGCAACTGGCCTCGAATTGATTTGGAAGTGAAATGAACACCCAGGCAACGAACAAACCAAGGAAAGCCCAAGCCTCATGAATAACGACGATTCACCCCTCCTGCTGGCGCGCCACGGCCCTGTGGCGGTGCTGACGCTGAACCGGCCGCAAACCCGCAATGCGCTCTCTGGCGAGGCCATGTTCGCCGCGTTTGAAAGCTGCTTCGCGCAGCTCAATGCCGACCGGAGCATCCGCGCCGCCATCCTGACCGGCAGCGGCAGCGCCTTTTGCTCTGGCGGCAACGTCGCCGAGATGCGCGACAAGACTGGCATGTTCGCCGGCGGCGCCGAGGCCGTCACCGAAGGCTACCGGCGCGGCATCCAGCGCATCCCGCGCGCGTTCCAGATGCTGGAGGTGCCGATCATTGCCGCCGTCAACGGCCCGGCCATCGGCGCGGGCTGCGACCTGGCGAGCATGTGCGACATCCGCATCGCCTCGGAGCTGGCGCGCTTTGCCGAGAGCTTCGTCAAGCTGGGCATCATTCCGGGCGACGGTGGCTGCTGGCTGCTGCCGCGCATCGTCGGCGCTTCCCGCGCCGCCGAAATGGCCCTGACCGGCGACGCCATCGACGCCGCCGAGGCGCTACGCATCGGCCTGGTGTCCCGCGTGGTGGCGCCGGCGGAACTGCTGCCGCAGGCGCTGGCGCTGGCCGGCCGCATCGCCGCCAATCCGCCGCAGGTGCTGCGCTGGACCAAGCAGCTGCTGCGCCAGGCGCAGGCGCA
>JAQGNK010000188.1 GCA_028291905.1 Polaromonas sp. | reverse complement strand
CCGACCTTGTCGGCACGCGCATCTACAACCAGAGGACCGGCGATTTTGCGACATCGCTGGGCCCGGTCTTCTGCAATCTCCTGCTGGCGGACGAAATCAACCGCGCCCCGGCCAAGGTGCAAAGCGCGCTGCTCGAAGTGATGCAGGAGCGGCAGGTGACGATTGCCGGCATCACCCACAAGGTGCCATCGCCCTTCTTGGTCATGGCGACCCAGAACCCGATTGAAACCGAAGGCACCTATCCGCTGCCCGAGGCACAGGTGGACCGCTTCATGATGAAGGTGCTGGTCGATTACCCGACCGACGAGGAAGAATTCGTCATTGTCCAGCGTGTCACCGGCACGGCCGTGGCGGTGTCGGCCGTGGCCAGCACCGAGCAGCTCGCCAGCCTGCAGGCCGAGTGCCGGCGGATTTACGTCGATCCGTCGCTGGTGCAGTACGCGGTGCGGCTGGTCTCGGCCACGCGAGACCCGGCGCGGCACGGCCTGAACGAGCTGGCGCGCTTCATCACCTTCGGCGCCAGCCCGCGCGCCACCATCAACCTCACCGAAGGCGCCAAGGCGCTGGCCCTGTTGCGCGGCCGCAGCTATGCCCTGCCCGAGGACATGACCGACCTGGTGCCCGACGTTCTGCGCCACCGGCTGGTGCTGTCCTATGAAGCTTTGTCCGAGGGCTTTTCCAGCGACCAGATCGTGAACAAGATCATGGCCAAGATCCCGCAGCCCGCCAAGCCGCTTGCCCATGAAAAACTCGCCGCGTAGTAGAGCCCCCACGCTCCCCACTTCGTGTGGTTCGCTGCCCCCCGAGGGGGTCGCTGCGCCTGCGGCCCGGCAAAGCCGGTTCCGCGGCCCTGGCTGGCAGGGCATGGCTGACGCCTTGTGCATTGCTCCGCACTCCGCGCTCCTCACTTCGCGCGGGTCGCTACCCCCCAAGGGGGCTGGCCCGCCTGCGGCCCGGCTAAGCCGGTTTCGTGGCCGGTGCTTGAAAAGACGAGCCTCCGCTCTCCCTGCTTCCCGCAGTTCGCTGCCCCTTGCAGGGTTCGCGCGTGCACGGATTTTTTTCTACCTGTCTTTCTCCTTCCCCCACTGGGGGAAGGCTGGGATGGGGGCGTCCCCGAACCCGGCCCCGATCAACCCTGCCAGCTCGCATGCATCAAGTAAGGGTGAAAAAGCCAGCGGCTGGCGTTCGGCCACCGCCATCCCCCATCCCAGCCTTTCCCCAACGGGGGAGGAAGCCCGATCAGCTTGCCTTGACAAGGTGCGTGCATACGCTAGCCCCGAGGGGAATGGCCTTGCCTGGAGCAGCCCGGCGTTGCAGGGGCTAGCGCCTTCGCGCCGTGGCTGGCTTGCTGGCTCCACGCTTGTCGCCTGTCAGCACGCAGAGCCAGTTTTCGATGGAGGCCAAAGTGTTTAAACGCAAGCCAGCGCCAGCGCCCCAGCTTCCCGTCGCCAAAGTGCCCGTCGAAAGCGCGGACCAGCTGCTGCGGCGGCTGGAATGGACGGTGCTCCGCCGCCTCGACGGTCTGCTGCAGGGCGACTACCGAACCTTGCTGCGCGGCACCGGCATGGACCTGGCCGACCTGCGCGAATACCAGCACCACGATGATGTGCGCCATATCGACTGGAACGTCACCGCCCGGCTGCAGCAGCCGCATGTGCGCGTCTTCACCGAAGACCGCGAGATGAGCGCATGGTTTTTGCTCGACCTCAGCCCGTCGATGGATTTCGGCTCGGGCGAGCAGCGCAAGCGCCATGTATCGACCGATTTCGTTGCCGTGCTGGCGCGCCTGCTGACCCGCCACGGCAACCGCGTCGGCGCGCTGCTCTACGGTTCGGGCGTCGATGCGATGATTCCGGCGCGCAGCGGGCGCCAGCATGTGCTGCATCTGCTGCACACCCTGCAGGCGCGGCCCGAAACCGCCAGCGCCGGGCCCACCCGTCTGCATGAGTTGCTGCAGTCTGCCGCCAACCTGGTGCGCCGGCGCTCCACGCTGTTCGTGGTGTCCGATTTCATCACCGAGGCAGGCTGGGAGAAACCGCTGGGCCTGCTCGCCCAGAAGCATGAAGTCGTCGCGGTGCGGCTGATCGACCCGCTGGAGCTTGAATTGCCCGACCTGGGGCTGATTCCGATCCGCGATGCGGAAACCGGCGAGCAGCTGCTGGTCGATACCCATGATGCCGGCTTTCGCAAGCGCTTCGCCCGGATTGCCGCCCAGCGCGAAGCCGAGCTTCGGCAGTCGCTTGCAAGGGCCGGGGTGGACACGCTGGCGCTCTCGACCGACGACGATCTGGTCGATGCCATCGTGCGCTTCACCGACTTGCGCAAGCAACGAAGCCGCCTGTCCGGCGCTCATGGACCCGCAGGCAAGCTGCCGGTCCATTTGAAGCATGCCGCCTGAATTGATTCCGAAGGAGCTGCCGCCATGAATTTCCTCTGGCCCCAATTTCTCTGGCTGCTGCTGGCGCTTCCGCTGCTGGTGGCGGTGTACATCTGGCTGCTGCGCCGCAAGAAGAAAATGGCCTTGCGCTACGCCAGCCTGTCCATCGTGCGCGAAGCCATGGGCAAGGGCGCGGGCATTCGCCGGCATATTCCGCCGCTGCTGTTCCTGCTGTCGCTGGCAGCGATGCTGGTGGCGTCGTCGCGGCCTTTCGCCGTGGTCACCCTGCCCTCGCAAAACGAAACCATCATGCTGGCCATGGATGTGTCGGGCAGCATGCGGGCCACCGATGTGCAGCCCAACCGGCTGGTCGCCTCGCAAAATGCCGCCAAGGCCTTCCTGACCGACCTGCCGCGCAGCGTGCGGGTCGGGGTAGTGGCCTTTGCCGGCACCGCCGCCGTGGTGCAGTCGCCCACCCTGAGCCGCGAAGACCTGGTGACAGCCATCGACAAGTTCCAGCTGCAGCGCGGCACGGCGATTGGCAACGGCATCATCGTGTCGCTGGCCGAGTTGTTTCCCGATGCCGGCATTGACCTGGAATCGCTGGAAACCGGCAGGGATCGCAAGCGCGGCATGTCGCTCGACCAGGCCGGCAATGACGGCAAGGACGGCAAAAAACCCTTTACCCCCGTGGCGCCCGGCTCCTACACCTCGGCGGCCATCATCCTGCTGACTGACGGCCAGCGCACCACCGGCGTCGATTCGCTGGAGGCGGCCAAGGTGGCGGCCGACCGGGGCGTGCGGGTCTATACCGTGGGCGTCGGCACGGTGGAAGGCGAAACCATCGGTTTTGAAGGCTGGTCGATGCGGGTCAAGCTCGACGAGGAAACCCTCAAGGGCGTTGCCCGCGCGACGCAGGCTGAGTATTTCTATGCAGGAAATGCCACTGACCTGAAGAAGGTGTACGAAACCCTCAGTTCGCGGCTGACGGTCGAGAAAAAGGAAACCGAAATCTCGGGCCTGCTGGCCCTGGTGGCGGCGGCGCTGGGCCTGCTGTCGGCTGCCTTGTCACTGCTGTGGTTCAACCGCATCCTTTGATGGCGCGAACCCGGCAGGCCATCAAACGGCCTGGTGGCAGAAAATGGGCTGGCTATTTTTTTGCTACTGAATTCATAGCTGCATGCGCAGGCATCTAGTGCGCAAAGTGCCTGTTTGATGCCTAAAATTCGTTTCCGGCTCACAGCGAATGTGCGCTGACCTCTCGCAAACCAGGGAACCAGCTTAATTTTTTATATAAAAAGTGCCTTCTGCGCAGTGCTGGCCTGCGCAGCCAGCTATTTTTTCAATAGCAAAATCGCTGGTCAGGCTGCTTATTTTTTGGTGGTTCTGCGCTTGCGGGTGGCGGCTGGCTTTGGAATCAAGGCATCGGTCCAGGCCTTGGTCATCTGCCGGGTGTTTTTGGTGGCCTCCCGCTTCACGGCGGCAGTCGCCTGCGCCCTGGCCGTGCCGGCGATCTTGTTGGCGCCACTCAAGAACATGCTCATGAACGGATTTTTCATGCTGGCAACCCTTCTTTCAAATTGAAAATTGCCATGCTACCGATGGCGTCTGCAGCTGGCAGCACGGCGTTGGGCAGCAGCGCGGGTAGGACAGATTCCCGATTCCGGCGCCGGATCAGTAGAACAGCTCGCCGATGTCCACCGTGGAGCGCTTGCTGACCTGGCCATGGTTCGCCTCCAGCCAAGCCAGGGTTCGCTCGCGGCCCATGTCCCTGAGCATTTCAAAAAACCGTATGTTGGTGGCCATCTTGGTTTCCGTCTTCAGCTCGCTCATCAGTTCATCGGCATCGATCACATGAAAATTTAATTTGGCCAGGCGGCGCTCCAGCGGCCCCAGGTGAAACAGCGACGGGCTTGAATATTCGCGGGCATGGGCGAACATCCGCATCTCCCGCAAGAAGGTCGAGTTGAAGGCCAGTTCGAGCACCCGGTCCTTGATCTGCTGGGCCGTGTGCGGCGTGGCCTTGTGCTTGAGCGGCGTCAGCAGCACCAGCAGGATGTCGCTGGTCTTGCATTCATAGACCAGCGGAAACACTGCCGGATTGGCCGCGTAGCCGCCGTCCCAGTACGGCTCTCCCTCGATCTCCACCGGGCGCGACACCATCGGCAGGCAGGCCGAGGCCAGGATGGCTTCCACGCTGATCTCGGGCGTGCGGAACATCCGCACCTTGCCCGAGTTGGCGTTGGTGGCGGCAATGAAGAGCTTGACCGGGCTGTGGGTGCGCAAGCGCTCGAAATCGACCTGGGCGCACAGGATGTCGCGCAAGGGATTGAGGTCGAAAGGGTTGAGCTGGTGCGGCGAGAAATAATGCGACCACTGCAGCATGATCTTGAAGGCCGGCGCCAGGCTGACATCCTGGCCATCCTTGGACGAGCGGGCCACCTCGAAAGGCAGGCTGCGCCCCACCGCTGTCCAGTAGGTCTTGAGCGCGGCACGGGCGCCGTCGCGGCCTCCGTGCATCAGGCCCTGCGCCAGGATGACCGCGTTCATGGCGCCTGCGCTGGTGCCGCTGACACCGTCGAAATGCAGCCGGCCGTCTTCCAGCAGGGCATCGAGCACGCCCCAGGTGAAGGCGCCGTGGGCGCCGCCGCCTTGCAGCGCTAGGTTGATGGAGCGTTTGTTCCAGTTTCCAAAAAGCACAATAAATTCCGATCCGTCGGCATTGGGCCACCTGATGGCAACAGCCCGACAAGGCTGTCGGCCCTCGGCAGCCATGGCAGCCAACAATTTTGCTGCATTGCAGCATAGCACTGGGTCAACCGGGCAAGCCTGGCGCTTGCTGCTCGCCCCCTTGGATGTCGAGCAGCGCCCGCAAAGGTTGGCTCGCAGTTTTTGGCAGTCCAAATATAAAAAGCATGGTTTTCTATCGGCTTGTCAGGGCGTTCGCCACGGCCTTCAACAAGTTTTCAGGTTTTCACATTGCACTCGCGCCGCAGCAAGGCCACGGCATCTTTCAACGCAAAATTCGAATCACTTTGCAGCACCGGCCGGGCCTCGTCAACAAAGTCCGACCAGAGTTCGAGGTAGCCTTCCTGGTACTGCGCCGGCGCATGCTCCAGGATAAAGCGGCGGGCCAGCTCAGGATCGAACCCAGGCGCGGCGCCGGGCTTTTGCAGCTTGCGCACCAAGGCGGTGGCGGTTTTTTCGGTCAGTAAAGTTTTGGGCGCCGCGCCAGCGGCCACGCAGACGAAGAGCGTCAGGAGCGAGCCGTCGTCATGGCTGCCGCCGGTGGCCTTGTCCCAGGCCATGGAGACAGCGCGGTCATGGTGGTCCATCTCGCTGAGCATGTCTTCCAGCCAGAAGTAGCGGCCCAGCAGCGGCGCATGGTGCTCATCGTGGTCATTGGCAAACAGCATCCGGGCAGGCACGGAGCCGTCCAGGATCTGGGGCAGATCGGCCATGACCGACTTCTGCACGCGCTGCACCACGCTCCTGAATTCATCCGGAAGGTTGCCCGGCAGCGTGACAGACAGGGTTTGCGCCCTGGCGCTGCTGGCTTTTGCCGGCTTGCCAGCCTGCGCTGTGCCGAGGGCCTTGATGGACTGGTACTTCTTGCGCAGCGCCTCCACCATTTTTTCAAACGCCACCCAGTCGGGCAGCTCGGTGCGCGCGGTGGCGAGCACCAGCAGCGCGGTGCGAATCACTGCTTCGGCATGGGTGTGCGCGTCTTCAAGCCCGGCCGCGTCCATGCCGAGCTGTTTGGCCAGCCACACGGCGGCCGCTTTTTCCTGCTGGATCGGCAGGCGCCTGGCCAGCTCGGCCTGGTAGTCGGCAAAACTTCTGAGCGACCATTCGGCCAGCCCCTTGGCCGGGCCGCGCGCCTCCTGGATTCCGCTGTCCAGATCGGCATGAAAGCTGGTGCTTTCGGGCAACGCCAGCATGGCCTTGAGCAAATCCGAGCCGCCTTTGGAGCGGGACAGAAAAGAATGGTCGCGCAGCGCCTGGGCGGCTTGCCGCAGATCGCCGCCGCTGTTGCTTTCAAGGCAGATGCTCACCAGGTTCACGATGCGCTCCCTGGCTTTTTCAATGTCCGGGCGCAGGAACTCGTTGCCGAAGTAGCGCGCAATCTGCACCATGCCCTTGGGCGCATCGGTGCGGATGGCGTCGAGCCTGGCCTTGTCGATGATTCCGTTCTTCACCCCGAACTGCAGCGCCTTTTCAAAAAACGGCCGCGCATCGTAGAGCGAGATCGAAGCCGGCACGGCGGGCGCAACGGGTGAAGCAGAAGCGGTGATGGGCGGCATAGGCATCTTGAAATCAGTTGGCGCTTGCGGGATTGCCGGCCTTCAGATGGCCGATTCCTCGTCGGACTCGCGGGCCGCCGGCGTGGCCTTGCCCCGGTCGGTATCGCCGGTCTCGACCTTGCCGTCGTCCTCGCTGTCATCCTCGTCTTCCTCATCGAGGCCAGCGTCGTAGGCCCTGGCCTTGGCACGCAGCACGGTCAGCATTTCAATGAACAGGTCCGGGCACTGGTAGCGCAGCAGCCAGGCCATTTCCATCCAGTCGCGGTCGGCCACCTCGTCTTGCTCCAGGGTGGGCCGTTCATAGGCCGAGGCCAGCAGCGCCGCCTTGGACAGCAGCTCGCCGGTGTCCTTCATCGCATCGAAGCTGCCGGTGGTGGCGAAGGCTTCCACCCGGTCCCACTTCTCGGTGAAATAGTCGGCCAGCGCTTCGCTGCCACCTTCGAGGTCGCCGATGGCGGTCAAAAATTCCAGCGGGTCGGCGTCTTCGCGGAAGATGATCGAGTTCATCATGCCGCGCAGGTGGGTGCGGGTCAGGTCCTTGTACTGCTTTTCGATCACCACGGCGCGGGCGAACTGCTCGGGCGTGACCAGCAGGTTGATGACCGACTCCTTCGAGTTGTCGTACTCGCGGATCACTGCCAGGATGTCCTTCGGGGGCAGCAGGTCCAGCACCACCATCAGCGCGGCGTCGCCCTCGGCATCGGCCAGTTCGACCAGCGCGGACTCGGCGCCCACGATGTCGCCGGCGGCAATCAGGGTTTGGGTTTTTTCAATCAGGGCAAGGTGGTTCATAAAGGCTTGGAGTCGCTTGGGGTTTTATTGATGGGAATCTGCCAATCAGTCTTTGCGGTCAAAGCCCTGTCCTTCGAGCCAGCTGGCGCCAGCCTCTTCGCGGTCTCTGGCGTCGCCGCGCAGCTCGTCGCTTTCGTGGTCGTTGAAATCGTCCAGGCCATCGGCTTGCCCGTCATCGCTGTCTTCATCGTCCTCGTCATCGGCGTCATCGCCGCCTTGCCCGGCAAATGCCAAGTCTGGCTTGCCGGCCATGTAGTGCAGTCCGGCCGCCACCGTCATGAACCGCTCGCCGCCCGGCGCCTGCAGAACGACCTGTACCAGTTCCCGTGCCCAGGCCGCAATTTCAATGCCATCGCAGACCTCGCGCCATTGCGGGCATTCATCGGCTTCATGGCCGAGCAGGTGGTCCATCACCGAAGGCCGCTTGAAAGCAAAGCCCTGGTGAAAGATCACCGCCACCATCTCGGGGCTGAGTTCCATCATCTGGACCAGAAAGCCGATTTCCTTGCGTTTTGCAGCCAGCCGCTGGCGCAATACGTCGCGTCCTTCGGAATCAAGGGTCAGGTCTTCCATCTCGGCTTGGTAGGCCGAGCGCAGGTTGAGGAAAAAAGGAGAAATTTTCATGCCGCCGGGTATTTCATGTCATGGTTTCTTGCGCTCAGGCAAGCCTCAAACGAGTGGATCGAAGTAATTTCGCCAGATTTCCTGCGCCGTTTCAAGCGGGCTGTCGAGCAGGTTGCGGCGGCGGTTGTCGTCATAGGCCTGGCGCCGGTCGGCGTCCGACAGCACTTCATAGGCTTGCTGCACAGTGCGAAAACGCTCGGCTGCATCAGGCGCGGCATTTCGGTCGGGATGCCAGAAAGAGGCCTTCTGGCGAAATGCTTTTTTGACATCAGCCAGCGTTGCCGTGCTGCTGAGGCCAAGGATGGTGTAGTGGTCTGCCATGCGGATGGAGGGGTTGAGCTGAAACCGCAAGCGAGGGCTGGGGCGGCGGTGGCCCGGCTGAAAAGCCTGGCCGGGGTGCGCGATGCGCAAAGCCGCTGATTATGCTTGAGCCCCCTTACCTCACTGGCGGCAGGGGTTCATGGCCCAGCGCAACAACTCAGCCCGCTTCCGACAGCTTGCCCAGCACCAGCCGCAGCTGCCGGCCGCACCTGGCCGCCAGTGCCTCGTCATGCGTGACCATCACGAAGGCGGTGCCGTGCTCGCGGGCGAGCTTGATCATCAGCTGGAACACGCCGTCGGCGGTCACCCGGTCGAGGTTGCCGGTGGGCTCGTCGGCCAGCACGCAGGCGGGCTGGGTGACCAGGGCCCTGGCAATCGCCACGCGCTGGCGTTCGCCGCCCGACAGCTCTGCCGGCCGGTGGTGGATGCGGTCTTCAAGGCCGACGCTGGCGAGCATCTTGGCGGCAATCCGCGAGCATTCGGCACGCGGCAGGCGCCGTATCCACAGCGGCATCGCCACGTTGTCGAGCGCGCTGAACTCGGGCAGCAGATGGTGGAACTGATAGACAAAGCCCAGATGCCGGTTGCGCAGCTCGCCTTGTTGGGACGGCGACAGGTTTGAGAGCACCTGGCCCTTCAGCTCGACCTGGCCGCTGGTGGGCGCGTCCAGCCCGCCCATCAGGTGCAGCAAGGTGCTTTTGCCCGAACCCGAGGTGCCGACGATGGCCAGTGTTTCACCGCGATGCACCTTCAGATCGACGCCCTGCAGCACCGTCACGTCAAGCCGGCCTTCGGTGAAGCGCTTGGTCAGGCCGGTGGCGCGCA
>JAQGNK010000151.1 GCA_028291905.1 Polaromonas sp. | reverse complement strand
TGTGCGCCATGTTTACTCCCTCACAAGCCGACGTGCGCCGGTTTTTTTGCTCCGTTCATGCCAAGGCACAGACCCATCAACCGCTGGAGGCTATAGAGATCATAGCAAGCCAGTGGATTGCAGAGCATCCAGAGCACCACGGCGACTTCAGCGACGCGGAGGCTGCGCTGGAAAAAATGTACGACGCGGAAGGCGGAAAAACCAATCCGTTTTTGCATGTGGCGATGCACCTGTCGATCAGCGAACAGTGTTCCATCGACCAGCCACGCGGCATTCGCCAGGCGGTCGAGTTGCTGACGGCCCGGCGCAACTCCCTGCACGACGCCCACCATGAAGCCATGGAATGCCTGGGCACGATGATGTGGGAAAGCCAGCGCTCGGGCCGCCCGCCCGATGGACAAGCGTATATCGACTGCGTGCAGCGCCGGGCCACGCGGGATTGAATTTCGTCTGGCCTGCAGCTGCCAGCCCGCCCATGAAAAAAGCCGCTGGACCAGCGGCTTTTTTCATGCGGGCGTGCCCAGCGGTGTTAGCGGAAGCGGCTTTCGGACACCACTTTCAGGTCGCCCGGCAGGGACGACAGGTAGCCGGACATGGCCTTGAGTTCGGCCGGCGTGTACTGCTTGGCCATGGCGCCCATGATGGGGTGCGCGCGTCCGACCTTGGCATTGGGGTTGGCGCCGTTGTCGGCCTTGTAGGCCTTCAGGGCCACGAACAGGTAGTCGGCGTGCTGACCGGCAATCTTGGGGTAGCTCGGATCAATCGGCTTGCTGAAGTTGGCGCCGTGGCAGGAGGCGCAGTTGGCCTTGTTCAGCAGGGCCTGCACTTCGGCGCTGGGCGCCTTGGCGGGCTGGTCTGGAACCGTTTCACCGGCCACCACGCCATGCCCGCTGTAGTAGGCGGCAAGATCGGCAATATCCTGGTCGGTCAGCGAATCAGAGATGTTGCGCATGGTGGGATGCTTGCGGTCTCCTTTCTTGTAGGCCTGCAGCGAAGCGGAGATATAGGCGGCGCTCTGGCCCGAGATCATCGGCACCTTGTACACCTCGGGGAAAGAGGCCTGATAACCCTTGATGCCGTGGCAGCCGATGCACATGGCGTTCTTGGTCTGGCCGGCTTTCGCGTCGCCCTTGATCCCCTGAGCCATGCCGGAAACCGTCACGGAGGAGACAACCAGGGCGAATATCGTGGTGAACAGCTTATTCATTTTGCGCGCACAATCAAGTGAGAAGTCATCGTTAAAAACAGCGGTGGATTATATCTGGGCCATCCCGGCAACCGCCCGTTGCCCATAATCCCGCCAACCGCCCCAGTTTCTCCCCCAATTTCAACACGTCCATCCCAAACCATGAAATTTCAAGGCTCACAAAACTACGTCGCCACACCCGACCTGATGCTGGCGGTCAATGCCGCCTCCACTTTGAAAAGGCCGCTGCTGGTCAAGGGCGAGCCCGGCACCGGCAAGACCATGCTGGCCGAGGAAGTCGCCCAGGCCTTGAACCTGCCGCTGCTGCAGTGGCACATCAAATCGACCACCAAGGCGCAGCAGGGCCTGTATGAATACGATGCGGTGTCGCGCCTGCGCGACTCGCAGCTGGGCGACGAGAAGGTCAAGGACATCCACAACTACATCGTCAAGGGTGTGCTGTGGCAGGCCTTCACCGCCGACCAGCCGGTGGCGCTGCTGATCGACGAGATCGACAAGGCCGACATCGAGTTTCCGAACGACCTGCTGCGCGAGATCGACCGCATGGAGTTCTATGTCTATGAAACCCGCGAACTCATCAAGGCCAGGCACCGGCCGCTGGTGTTCATCACCTCGAACAATGAGAAGGAACTGCCCGACGCCTTTTTGCGCCGCTGCTTTTTCCACTACATCAAGTTCCCCGACGCCGACACCATGAGGCAGATCGTGGCGGTGCATTTCCCGACGCTGAAAAAAGACCTGTTGGCGGTGGCGATGAAGACCTTCTACGAGGTACGCAACCTGCCCGGCCTGAAAAAGAAACCCTCGACCAGCGAGCTGCTGGACTGGCTGAAACTGCTGGTGGCCGAGGACATCCCCCTCGAAGCGCTGCAAAGCGGCGACCAAAAGGTGGCGGTGCCGCCGCTGATCGGCGCGCTGCTCAAGAACGAGCAGGACGTGACGCTGTTTGAAAAGCTGGTGTTCATGCAGCGCAACAACCGCTAGGCCGGGAGCATCCGATATGAAGCAGGCATCGTTGTGGTTGCAGGGCGTGTCCGACGCCGTGGGTTTCGTGGGCGGCGCCCTGCTCGGCTTCTGGGCCGGACGCCTGCTGGGCCTGGACATTTTTGCCGAAGGCTACGGCAACAGCGCCCTGGGCGGCATCGTGCTGGTCGGCTTGGGCGGCGGCCTGGGGCTGCAGCTGGCGCGTCGCTGGCAACTGTCAAGAAAATCAAGCGAGTCGAAAAAACAATGAGCTTTGTGCAACCCGTCACCCTGGCCGCGCGCGGCATCGAACTCGTGCCGCTGGCGCTTGAACACGAAGCCGGGCTGCGCGCCGCCGCCGCCGATGGCGAACTCTGGAAGCTGCGCGTCACTTCGGTGCCCGAGCAGCAGCAAACGCTTGCCTACATCGAAGCCGCGCTGGCGGCGCGGCAGGACGGCAACCGCTTTGCCTTCGCCGTGCTTGACCAGGCCAGCGGCACGGTGCTGGGTTGCACCAGCTACCACGACATCCTGCCAGCCGTCAGGCGAGTGGAGATTGGCTACACCTGGTATGCCGCCCGCTGCCAGCGCACCCACGTCAACACCACCTGCAAACTGATGATGCTGACCCATGCGTTTGAAACCCTGGCCTGCAACGTGGTCGGCTGGCGTACCGATAATTTCAATTTCGCGTCCCAGGCGGCCATCGAGCGGCTGGGCGCCCGAAAAGACGGCGTGATTCGCGGCCATGCGCTGCGGCGCGACGGCACCATCCGCGACACCGTGATGTACAGCCTGCGCGTGGGCGAATGGCCGGAAGTCAAGGCGCAGTTGCTGTACTTGCTGGACAAGCCGCGTCATTAGCAAGTCTCTTTGTGCGTATATACAATAAGGATATACAAATCTTCAGGAGATTACCCATGAATGCACGCACCCCTCCCCGCACGGCTGCTACCACCGCGACTGCCGCCGTGTTCACCAGTGGCAACAGCCAAGCCATCCGATTGCCTAAGGAATTCCGCTTCGACACCAAGCAAGTCACGATTGAGCGACGTGGCGATGAAATCGTGCTTCGCGCCAAAAAGCAGACCGTGGGCGATTTGCTGCGCAACCTGCCCCCATTGACCGAACAAGAGTGCGCCGAGTGGGAGCACGCGATGTCACTGATCGACGACGCCCCAGCCCAGGAACGCGACTGGAATGCTCTATTGGGTAACAAGTGACTTACCTGCTGGACACCAACATACTCAGCTACTTTTTGCGGGGAACCTCCCCCGGCCTCACCCAGCGCATATTGAACAGTACCGCCGAAGACCTGGCCGTCTCGGTGATCAGCGCAGGCGAGCTGCATTACGGCCTGAGCCGGCTGCCCCCATCTCGCCGCGCCAAGCATCTCAGCCAGCAATTGGACGCCGTGCTGTCCGCTATCGCGGTGCATCCTTTGCCTGCGCAAGCTGGACACCATTACGGCACCATCAAGGCCGCTTTGGACACGGCAGGCACGCCCATCGGCGGCAACGATTTATGGATTGCTGCCCATGCATTGGCAGCCGAAATGACCTTGGTCACGCACAACACACGGGAATTTGAACGGGTTCCAGGGCTGCAACTGGAAAACTGGATCAACCCATGAACCCCACTTCATCCGCTATGTTTTTAATAGCTAGCTACGCATATACTACCTGCGCCGGAGGCACAAATCATGCTGATTGACTTCTTCTACACCCTGCGCTCGGCCAAGCTGCCGGTGTCGGTCAAGGAATTCCTGATGCTGCTCGAAGCGCTGCAGGCCGGCGTGGTCGGCCCGCACAGCGGCCAGCCGACCGGAGATGACGCTGACATTGGCGAAGGCGCCTACAAGATCGACGATTTCTACTACCTGAGCCGCACCGTGCTGGTGAAGGATGAAAAGCACTACGACAAGTTCGACCGCGCCTTCGCCAGCTATTTCAAGGGCGTGGAAACGGTGGCCGACTTCACGAAAGAAATTCCGCTCGAATGGCTGCGCAAGAACCTGGAGCTTGAACTGAGCCCCGAGGACAAGGCCAAGATCGAGAAAATGGGCTGGGACGAGCTGATGGAGACGCTCAAGAAACGTTTTGAAGAGCAGAAAGAGCGCCACGAAGGCGGCAGCAAATGGATAGGCACCGGCGGCACCTCGCCTTTCGGCGCCAACGGCTTCAACCCGCAGGGCATTCGCATCGGCCAGGAAAAAAGCCGCAACCGCAGCGCGGTGAAGGTCTGGGACCAGCGCGCTTACAAGGACTACGACGACACGCAGGAGCTGGGCACCCGCAACATCAAGGTCGCGCTGCGCCGGCTGCGCAAGTTCGCCCGCCAGGGCAACCAGGAGGAACTCGACCTGGACGACACCATCCGCTCGACCGCCGCCAATGCCGGGTGGCTCGACATCAAGATGGTGCCCGAGCGCCACAACAATGTGAAGGTGCTGCTGCTGATGGACGTGGGCGGCACCATGGACGACCACATCCACCGGGTCGAGGAAATGTTTTCCGCCGTCAAGGCCGAGTTCAAGCACCTGGAGTTCTATTACTTCCACAACTGCGTCTATGACTTCATGTGGAAGAACAACCGCCGCCGCTTTGCCGAGAAGTTTCCGACCTGGGACATCATCCGCAAGTACAACAAGGACTACA
>JAQGNK010000142.1 GCA_028291905.1 Polaromonas sp. | reverse complement strand
TTGCGAAACCGCAGTGAGGTGCCCAGCCGGTGCGAGGTCATCTCATCGTAAAGCTTGGTGAAGATCAGCTTGAAGACTTCTTCGAAGACATCCACTCCGGCATTGGCCAGTACTTCGTCTTCCATGTCCTCGATCAGGTCGCGGAGGGACCGAGCGAACTTGCCCTCCTTCACCCGCTCGTTTTCAAGGTCGATGAGAGTCTGGATTGTCCATGGCTGATCGACAACCTGTTCAATGGTCTGATCCGCGCGCGGAAGCTCGTGGATCGGCATGAAATAGTTGGGATTCTTGCGATTCCAAACCTCGGCCAGAATTCCGTCACTCCATACTGCGAGGGGTGCGCCAGTGGCGTGGGCGTAGGACCTAAGCTGTTCTTTCCCATCTTTATATTTGGCCTGTTTCACCTCGACGATGATGTAGGGTACGGACGGGCGGTCGGCGTCAAACACTACGATGTCGGCTCGCTTTGAACTGTCGCGCCCGAAAGTGATCGGGTATTCGATGGCGATGCGGGATCGGGCATAGCCAAGCTTGTCGATCAGGCGGGCAAGCCAAAGCTGACGGACTCGTTCCTCAGACTTGAGTTGCACTTCTTTGTCCCGTACGAGGCAGGTTACATACGGCACCTGCTTACCCCGACTGTCTCGCATTACCACACGGGCGTCGAGCGCGTGAGTCTCTTCCTCGGAGAAGAGGACGAAGTCGCTGAGCTCAGCGGCGATGTTTTTCATTCAGTACTCTTATTTCTAGCTTTGAAAACTGGCAGGCCAGTTGAAATGTTGGCCTAGTGTTGAGGGTGATGACCTGCGTGCAGGTGGCCTGTCTGGTCTAAGCACGCGCCAAGGTCGATATCGTTGTGACATCGTTGGTGTCCGACTGAAACAGGCATACTCGCTTGATGCGCAGTTTCAGCCGGGCCACAGCAATTTGAACGGGACGCTGCCAGCAGGCCATGCGAAATAACTTGTCAGCCTGATGCTGGCGGTGATGCTCAGTTCCGGTCGGCCCTTGTCCGCCTCGTCTGAACCTAGCTTTGGCCATTCGTCCCAGCACCTTGGCTGGCTTCCCGGCTGGATACCTGGGACATCGAACCCTGCGCTAGGCAGCCATCAAAATCATTGACGTACACCAAGCTTGACCCTGTTCCAAAACGCTGCGGGATAGTCTGTTGGTATTGCAATTGCATGTCCACAGGCAGGTCACTCGACCGATAGATCAGACGGCCGGCACTGGTGTAGATGCTGTAGCAACCTTCCTGGGCCGACAGCGTTAGGTAATAGGTGGCAATAAGGGAATAAAAGTCGTTTCATGGATGGGCGCCCCTTAGTAGGCAGTTATCTTAAGCGCTTAGCCACCAGCAAGACCGCCATGCCAAGTGAATGTACTGGTTCAACATTAAATACGCAGTTGGAGAACGCTGGTCGGGCAGGCAAATCGCCTGGCAAGTATTTAAAATGTGAAGCTGTCAAGATGTGGCAGTAGGCCTCAAGGCAGCAGCCCGGAAATAGACCGGACACGAGGACTGTTTGTCCCCGGAAACAAAGAAGCCAACCGCTTGGGTTGGCTTCTTTGCAAGGTAAACCTTGGTGGCCTGGGGCGGAATCGAACCACCGACACAAGGATTTTCAATCCTCTGCTCTACCGACTGAGCTACCGGGCCTGAGCAAAAGATTATATACCAGCAACCACGGCATTCCGGCTGGCAGACCGCTCAAAGTTCAGATGGCGCGCTTGCCGCGGGTCAGGTCAACGCCCAGCTGTTTCAATTTTCGGTAGAGATGCGTGCGCTCCAGGCCGGTTTTTTCGGCCACGCGGGTCATCGAGCCGCCTTCCTTTGCCAGGTGAAACTCGAAGTACGCTTTTTCAAACTCATCGCGCGCATCGCGCAGCGGCTTTTCCAGCATGAAGCTCTGGGTGGCCTGGGGCCCCCGGTCCACTGCGTCGATGGCGGCGCCGCCCGCCAAGCCGGCGGGTTCAGTGGAGAAATCGGTCATCGGTGCAGCCGTTTTCTGCGGGCTGGAAGGACGGGCCAGGGTACGGGCCAGGCCCTGCTCGACTGCCTTGAGCAGCTTTTGCAGGGTAATGGGTTTTTCCAGAAATGCCATGGCGCCAATCTTCGTGGCCTCGACCGCCGTGTCGATGGTGGCGTGGCCGCTCATCATGATGACCGGCATGGTCAGCAAACCGCTGGCCGACCATTCCTTGAGCAGTGTCACGCCGTCGGTGTCGGGCATCCAGATGTCGAGCAACACCAGGTCGGGCCGGGCCAGTGTGCGGGCGGCGCGGGCCTGGGCTGCGTTTTCAGCCAGATCAACCTGGTGACCCTCATCATTGAGAATTTCTGAGAGCAGGTCGCGTATGCCCAGCTCGTCATCGACCACCAGAATATTTGCCATGATTGAATTGCTGCCCTGCCTGTTGTGTTGACGGTTGTATGTCGATATTGAGATTTTTGAATCCAGGGAGGTGTCCCAAAACCACTCTCAAGCCGCAACCGCGAATGATAACGACACTTGCGCGCCCTGCACGATACCGTCTGCAACACGGTTTGAAATGTCAATGCGGGCGCCGTGCTCGTCTGCAATTTTCTTGACCACCGCCAGCCCCAGCCCGGTTCCCTTGACCTTGGTGGTGACATAGGGCTCGAAAGCACGTTTGAGGATGTGCTCCGGAAAGCCGGCTCCGTTGTCACGCACGGTAAAACGCACGCGGTTCGAGTTGGCGGAATAGTCAGTCTTAAGCGTAACCCGCGCACCGTCCCTGCCCTCTTGCGCATCCTGAGCGTTTTGCAACAGGTTGTGTATGACCTGGCGCAGCAGCTGGGCGTCGCCCTTGATCGGGCGGGCGCCCAGGTCCAGCTCGACCACCACCGGCGCCGTCGGGCTGGCCGGGTCGCTCTGGTAGAGCTGCAGCACATCCGTGATGAGCGCATTCAAGTCCACCGGCACCAGCTCGGCGGCCGGCAGGCGCGCATAGTCGCGGAATTCGTTGACCAGCCGCTTCATCGCGTCCACCTGGTCCACGATGGTCTTGACCGACTTGGTGAGCAGCGCCTGCTCGGTGGGGCCGACCTTGCCCGAGAGCTTCATTTCCAGCCGCTCGGCCGAGAGCTGGATCGGCGTGAGCGGGTTCTTGATCTCATGCGCCAGCCGGCGCGCCACTTCGCCCCAGGCCTGGGCGCGCTGGGCCGACACCATGTCGGAGATGTCGTCAAACACCAGCAAATACTCTTCGGTGCCGGGCATTTTCGCGCCGCGCGCAATCAAGGTGATGGCGTTGTCGCTAGCGCCGTGCCCGGCCGCATGCAGCTCGAACGACTGCTGCCAGTGGGTCTCTACCTGCGCCGTGTTGTTGCTCAGGTATTCGGTGAACTGGGCCAGCACGTCCTTGGCAAAGGCTTCCAGCCCCGGCACTTCCCCGAGCGGCTGGCCGTGGTAGTCCTGCAGCGGGGCGCGCAGGATGCGGCTGGCGCCCGGATTGCCCGACTGGATGCGCCCGCGCACATCGAGCACGATGACGCCGGCCGTCAGGTTGTCCAGGATGGTCTGCAGGTTGGCGCGCGCGGCATCGACCTGGCTCATGCTGTGCTGCACCGCCGAGCGGGCATCGGCCAGCTGCTGGGTCATCTCGGCGAACGAGCGGGTCAGCCCGCCCAGCTCGTCCTTGCCCTTGAGCGCGGCCTTGGGCGTCAGGTCGCCCTGCGCGACCTGCCTGACGCCCTCGGCCAGCAGCAGCAAGGGCTTGGCCAGCTGGTTGCCCAGGATGATCGCCAGCAGCACCGCGCCGAACACGGCCAGGAACAGGCTGAGCGTGAGCGTGCCGATGTACATCTTGCGCAGGCCGCCCCTGGCCAGGGCGCGCTCCTGGTACTGGCGGTTGGCCTCCTGCACGGCAATCGCATTGGCCACCAGCCCCAAAGGCAGCACGGTGGTCACCTGCAGGAAGCGGGACTGCCCCAGCACGCTCAGGTTCGGGTTGTTGACCACGGCAATCGCCTTGACGCGGGCGGCCGTGGTGGCGCCGCGCAAGGGCGGAATCGGTGCGCTTTCGGTGCCCAGCTCGCCGTTGCCGCTGGAGACCACCTCGTCCAGCCCTTCGATCTGGGTCGTGACCTGCTGGGTGCGCGCCGTGCGCAGCTGCTGCGCGGAGGGCCGCTCCGGCTGGAACAGGAAACGCGATTCGCCGGCATTGGCGATCAGCTGGCCGGACGCGCTCCAGAGCACCACGTCGCTGGCCGACAGCTGCTCGCGCAGGCGCTCCAGCCCCAGCCCGACCATGGCGTCGGGAGTTTCGGCCAGTTGCGTGGCCGCCTGGCGCGTCTTGTTGCCCAGGTCGGCGGCCAGCGTGTCCAGCGTGGCGCGGCCCAGGTTCAGCCCGGCGGCCAGCGCGCCCTCGACCTCCACGTCAAACCAGCTTTCTATCGAACGCGAGACGAACTGGTAGGACACCACGTAGATCATCATGCCGGGCATCAGCCCGACCAGCGCGAAGATGGCCGCCAGCTTGACCAGCAGCCGGCTGCCGAACTTGCCCTGGCGCAGGCGCATTGCCAGCCGCAGCGCGATCCAGCCGATCACCAGCAGCAGCAGCGCGGCCACGGCCACATTCAGCACGAAGAGCAGCGAGTAATTGCGCTCGTACAGCTCGCGGTTGCCGGTCGCCTGGGTCAGCAGGAACAGCAGCACCAGCCCCAGCGCCACCACGATCCCCGCGCCCACGCCCACGGTCCAGCGAAAGGCAGCGCTGCTCCTGAAGGAAATCAGCTTGACGACGCGGCTCATTTGCCCCCCTCGGTGGCCGGTGGGTCGAGCCTGAGCCGGTCCTTGGCCTGCGCGGAAATGGTCCATTCCCGTTGCCCGGCCACGCCGATCTGGAAGGGCCGCGGCAGTTGCGACAGGTCGAGCCGGAAATTCATCTCCAGCGTGTAGGCGGCATCGGGCTCGACTTCCGCCGCCTCGGCGATTTTCCAGCGCGCGACGCGGTGGATGGCGGCCAGGGCTTCGGCCATGGTTTCATAGTTCTGGTTCAGCGTGGCGCGCAGGCCGGAAGAGCTGGTGATGAGGCCGGGCACGATGTTGACGCGCCAGCGGCCGGTCAGCGGCTGGTAGGCCAGGCGCAACGTGCGGGCGGCGCTGGCGATGCGCGAATCGGTCCAGTACCAGCGGTCGCGGTAAATATCGGCTTCCAGCACGAAAAACACCGGGATTCCCTTGAGCAGCGCATCCTCGACCACGGGCGGCATGTCAAACCGCACGACGGCCGACAGGTAAACGCCGTCTTCGGTGCGTTCCGTGCGCAGCTGGGTGATCTCGGTGGCGGCGGCCGCGCTGGGGCGCGGGATCAGCAGCAGGCACAGGCACACGGCCAGCAGGACGCGCGCCACGGTTTCAAGCGCGGCGTTTTTCAAGGAGTGCGTAGTAAAAACCATCATGTTCACGGATCAAATTGTCCGGGAATACGGCCGCGCTGATGCCGGTTTGCGGCAGCAAATGTCCAGGCGACGGCAG
This sequence comes from Polaromonas sp., assembly GCA_028291905.1. Classification (GTDB taxonomy): domain Bacteria; phylum Pseudomonadota; class Gammaproteobacteria; order Burkholderiales; family Burkholderiaceae_C; genus Polaromonas. The sequence continues at coordinate 4,296 of JAQGNK010000142.1, read as the reverse complement.
TAACAGGGCGTCGGTGTGGTGCGCAAGGAACGTTTGCACCTGCTGCTCGCCTTCTGCCCTGAACACCGAGCAGGTGCAATAGACCAGGCGCCCGCCGATGGCCAGGAGCGGCCAGAGCGTGCCCAGCAGCTTTGCCTGAATGCCGGCCAGCTGGGCGATGTCGGTCGGCCTGCGCAGCCAGCGCACGTCGGGGTGGCGCCGCACGATGCCCGACGCGGTGCAGGGCGCGTCGAGCAAGATGCCGTCATAGGGCCGGCCGTCCCACCAGTCGCCGGGGCGGCCGGCGTCGCCTACCACGACATGGGCCCGCAGGCCCAGCCGGGCCAGGTTCTGATTGATGCGCTCGCAGCGCCGGGCGTCGATGTCCAGCGCGGTCACGTCGCAGTCGGCCAGCTCCAGCAAATGCGCCGTCTTGCCGCCGGGCGCGGCGCAGGCGTCCAGTATGTTCAGGCGGCGCTGCCCGCCATCGGCCGGCGCCAGGCCGCCCAGCAGCAAGGGCGCGGCCAGCTGGGCGGCAGCATCCTGCACCGAGAAATGCCCTTCGGCAAAGCCCGGCAGCGCCGTCACCGGGCGCGCCTGCGCCAGGACCACGCCCTGCGCCCCAACCGGCGACGCTCCTATATTCATAGCTGCCAGCGCATGCAGGTACTGCGCTTGAGTAGTTTTTCGTTCATTAACCCGCAAAATCAGCGGCGCCTGGCTGTTGTTGGCCTGCAGGATCTGCTGCCACTGGGCCGGATGGTCCTGGCGCACCCGTTCGATCCACCACTTCGGATGGTTCCAGACCGCCTGCGGGCTCTTTTCGGTCAGCGCCATCAGCGCCTCGCGTTCGCGCAGGAATCGGCGCAGGCAGCCGTTGATGAAGCTGGCCTGGTGCTGGGTGGCCTCGCTGCGCTTGGCCGCCTCCACCGCCTGATCGACCAGGGTGTGCGCGGTGTAGGGCGCCTCTTCCTCCGGCGAGCAGGTAAGCGCCAGCGCGACGCACAGCAGCGCATCGGTTTCAGGCGGCGGCGGGCGCTTGGCGAGCTGCTGGCGCAGCGCTTCGGCGCGGCCCAGCCAGCGCAGCGCATGAAAAGCCAGCGCCTGCACGCCGGGACGCAGCTGGGCGTCCACGTCTTCCAGCGCGGGCGTCATCGACTGGCCATCGCGCACGGCCAGCACGACGGACGCGGCGCCCTGGAGCTGGCGCCATAGCGGGACCGGAGCGGCGGAAGGCGGATTCTTGGGTGGGTTCTTGGGAGCGTGTTGCATCTGTTGGCTTCAGTTCAGTCAAGGCCGGTCCTGCGCAGGGCGGCCGTAAATTCATCCAGGGGTGCTGGTCGTTTAACCTATTAGACCAGCCCGGCGCCACTCGCAAGCCAAGCCCGATGGCTTGCAAAGAGCCGTGCCAGGATCTTAAAACAGCGCGTCAGGGCGCGTAGGCGCGTTGTCGTCCGGCAGCGCGGGCAGCAGCGCCATCGGACGGCCGTAAATCCGGCGGATGCGCTCGGCCAGCGGCGGATGGCTGGCAAACCACTGGCTCTGGCGGACGGCGCCGACCAGCAGCATGTGCTGCACCGCCGGATGCCAGGGGCGCTGCATGCCACCCCGGTGGCGGCCCGGATAGCCGCCCGCCCCCGCCTGCTCGCCGGCCACCTTGCGCAGCACGCCGCCCAGGCCGTCCTTGCTGCGGGTGAACTGCACCGCGCGCGCATCGGCCAGGAATTCGCGCTGGCGCGACACCGCCGCCTTCAGCGCCCGCCCAGCCAGCCAGCCCAGCGAGCCGGTCGCCATGATGGCAAACCCCGGCAGCGCCAGGAACGAGCGGTGGCCGTCATCGTCTGGCGCGCACATGCTGCGCCCCAGGCCAAAGACCATTTCCAGCCCGAACACCATGCCCGCCAGCCGCATGTTCAGCCGGGTGTCGCCTTCGCGCAGGTGGCTGAACTCGTGCGCCAGCAGGCCCTGCAGCTCATCGCGGCTCAGGCGCTCCAGCGCGCCCTGGGTGACGGCGACGATGGCGTCCGCCTCGTGCCAGCCGGCGGCAAAGGCGTTGATGCCGTCCTCGCGCGGCAGCACCATCGCCTGCGGGGCTTTCATGCCGGCGGCAATCGCCAGCTCGCCCACTATGTTGCACAGCCGGCGCTCTGCCTCGCGGCTGGAGGGCCAGGCTTCGCGTGCGCCCGCCTGCCGCGCCAGCGCCGCGCCGCCGCCCGCAAGCACCGAGGTTTCAAGCCACCAGCCGCCCAGCACGAACAGCAGCGTGACGCCGGTGTTGACGGCAAAGAAATAGGCCGGGTAGCCGATGAAGCCAGGCAGCACCAGGCGCCACGTCAGCGCCAGCCCGGCATTGACGGCCAGCACCAGGCCGATCACCGCCAGCCCGAACAGCAGCAGCAGCCGCAGGGTTTGCGACCGGGCTTGTTCCTGCGCTTCAAAGAACCGCATCTATTAGCCCCCACGCTTCCCGCTTCGCATGGTGCGCTGCCCCCAAGGGGACCGCCCCGCCTGCAGTCCGGCAAAGCAGGTCCTGCGGCCGGTACTTGATAAGAAGCGTTCACACAGTTCCCGCTGGTGCAAGTTTCGGCCACAGATTCGGCTTCGCCGGGCTGCAGGCACAGGGAAGCCGCACATTACTCGAAGCCACAAGCGTGGGGGAGCCACTCTTATCCAGCTAGGGCCACGGAACCGGTTGTGCCGGACTGCAGGCGGGGCGGCCCCCTTGGGGGGCAGCGCACCACGCGAAGCGACAAGCATGCGGGCCATGCTCTACATCTGTATGCGCACGGCCTGGCGCACGGCGGCGCTTTCAGTGGCGCGCAGCATCGGCGACGGCGCAAAGCCGAACACCCGCGCAACCAGCACCGACGGAAACTGGCCCTGCGCATTGTTGTAGTCCAGCGCGGCGTCGTTGTAGGCCTGGCGCGCAAAACCGACCTTGTTCTCGGTGCTGGTGAGTTCCTCGCTGAGTTCGCGGATGGTCTGGTCGGCCTTCAGGTCGGGATAGGCCTCGGCCAGCGCGAACAATCGGCCCAGGCTGCTGTCCAGCGTCTGCTCGGCGGCGGCCAGCGCCAGCACGGCTTCGGCCTTGCCGGGGCGGCTTCGCACCGTGTCGCTGGCGCTGCGCGCCTGGTTGCGGGCGCTGATGACCGCCTCCAGTGTGGCCTGCTCATGCTGCAGGTACTTTTTGGCGGCCTCAACCAGGTTGGGAATCAGGTCATAGCGGCGCTTGAGCTGCACATCGATCTGGCCGAAGGCATTGGCAATGATGTTCTTCAGCCGGACGAGCCGGTTGTAGGCGCCCACGGCCCAGAAAACGAGCAGGGCCAGCGCGGCCAGAAATGCCAGATTGCTTGATGACATAGGTTTTTTCCTTGATGCTTCGGATTATCAAGCTGGACAACAAGCAAGAGCCCGCCAGTCAATCGCCAAAAGCATGACCGGATGGCAAGATTCAGCATAAAACAGGACTCAAGCGCAATCATTACCTGCATCGCTCGCTATGAAAAAGATAGTGTTAAAAACTCCAACCCAAGCCTGTGAAGGTATCCATGCTCCGTAACAAAAAGAAGGCAAAAAAGTCAAATTTGCTATGAATTAAATAGCTTGCAGCGCAAGCAATACCTGCGCCAAAGGCACTTTTTATGCATAAACACTGGCTATTGGCCTCGAATCCGAATCTGCCCCGCTCTCGCCAGTCCCGTTCTGCCTGGGCCTGTGATGACCCGAAAAAACGGGATCAGGGCGAGCGATTGTCTGAGCGCAACGCAGTGAAGCGAGTTTGCGCCGACCCCCGTTTTTTCGGGGCAGCGCAGGTCGCCCGTAGCGCAGCGAAGGGACCCAGGCAGCCGGGTCGCCTTTCTTTTGCCTACTTTTCTTTGGCGAAGCAAATAACAAGTAGGTCGCCGCCGGGCGATTCCCGGCCAGCCAGTCGCAGCAGCCAAAACCCAGTCGCAAACAATTCCCTAAACCAACCAAAGTAAAGCAAAGATAAAAGCCAAATTTGCTATGATTTAAATAGCTAGCAGCGCAAGCAGTACAAGCGCAAAACCCCGATTCAATCAAAAACCAATCCCATCAAGGCTTGATCGACTACCGGAACACGCTAGAACGCAAAGCCGCCAGGTCCAGCACCCGCAGCCCGCCGTATTCCACCCGGATCGTGCCCTGCGCCTCCAGCGCCCGCAGCGCCTCGTTGACCCGCTGGCGCGACAGGCCGACCAGGTAGGCCAGTTCCTGCTGGGTGATGCGCAGCACCGAGCCCACGCCCGGATACAGCACCGGGTTGAACAGCGCGGCCAGGCTGCGCGCCACCCG
>JAQGNK010000117.1 GCA_028291905.1 Polaromonas sp. | reverse complement strand
TGGTGGTGAGCTACCAGGGCAGGCTGTACTTTCCGCTTCTCAAGGATTATTCAGAGAGAACTTTTGACGGCGACTTCGACACGCCGACCGATTACCTCGATCCTTTTATCCGGGACAAGCTCAAGCAGGGCAGCAACTGGGCCATCTACCCACCCAATCCCTACGGCGCCCGCACCATCAACTATTTCGCCAGGGAGCCGAATCCTTCAGCGCCATCTAAAGACAACCTGTTCGGGACCGACGACCGGGGACGCGACCTGCTGGCGCAGCTGATCTACGGTTTTCGGCTCAGCGTGCTGTTCGGCCTTGCGCTGACCGTCATCGGCGTGGTGATGGGCGTGATCGCTGGCGCGATCCAGGGCTATGCGGGCGGCAAGACCGACCTGATTGCCCAGCGCTTCATGGAAATCTGGGGCTCGATGCCCGAGCTGTACCTGCTGATCATCTTCAGCGCGGTGTTCGCGCCCAGCGTAGCCTTGCTGCTGTTGCTGCTCAGCCTGTTCGGCTGGATGGGGCTGTCGGACTATGTGCGGGCCGAATTTTTGCGCAACCGGCAGATGGACTATGTGCGGGCGGCCAAAGCGCTTGGCGTAAGTAATCTACAGATTATGTGGCGCCACATCCTGCCCAACAGCCTGACGCCGGTGGTGACGTTTTTGCCGTTTCGCATGAGCGCGGCGATTCTGGCGCTGACCTCGCTCGATTTCCTCGGCTTGGGCGTGCCGCCGGGAACGCCCTCTCTGGGCGAACTGCTGAGTCAGGGCAAGGCCAATATCGACGCATGGTGGATTTCGCTGTCCACCTTTGCGGTGCTGGTCATCACCTTGCTGCTGCTGACCTTCATGGGCGACGCCCTGCGCGATGCGCTGGATCCGCGAAAGGTGGAGAAATGACCGCCAAAATGCCGGTTTTTCGGGCTGTTCAGCGACCGGACACGGCTGCTGCGCCCCACGGGAATGCGCCGGCAGCGTCTGATGCTTCGCCGCAGCTGCTGGAAGTCAAGAACCTGCGGGTGTCCTTTGCTGGCAAGGAGGTCGTGCGCGGCATTGATTTTTCCATCGCCCCCGGCGAAAAGCTGGCACTGGTGGGCGAGTCCGGCTCGGGCAAGACCGTGACCGCGCTGAGCCTGCTGCGGCTGGTGCAGGATGCCGACATCACCGGACAGGCCCGTTTCACCGGCCCTGCCGGCGTGAGCGACCTGCTGGCGCTGCCCGAGCGCGCCTTGCTTGGCATTCGCGGCCGGGACATCGCCATGATTTTCCAGGAGCCGATGACGGCGTTGAACCCTTTGTTTCCCGTGGGTGACCAGATCGCCGAGGTTTTGCAGCTAAAACAGGGTCTGGCGAAGGCAGCGTCTGCGCAAGCAGCTATTGAATTGCTAGCAGACACCGGCATCACCGAGCCGGCGCGCCGGGCCAATTCCTTTCCGCACCAGCTGTCGGGCGGCCAGCGCCAGCGCGCCATGATCGCCATGGCACTGGCCTGCCGGCCCCGGCTGCTGCTGGCCGACGAGCCGACCACTGCGCTCGATGTCACGCTGCGCGGCCAGATTCTGGACCTGCTCGATGCGCTTCAGCAGCGCACCGGCATGGCTATCCTGATGATCACGCACGACCTCAACCTGGTGCGGCGGTTCGCCGACCGGGTCGCGGTGATGGAAAACGGCCATATCGTCGAGCAGGGAAGGGTGGCTGACGTGTTTGCCCGGCCGCAGCATCCGTACACCCAGAAACTGATTGACAGCAAGCCGGTGCGCGATGTGGCGGAGGCAGGCTCCCCTGCCGGCTCTGCCCCGGTCATGCAGGCGATTCACCTGCGTGTTGCTTACCGAACGGCCATTCCCGGTATCAGTGGCTGGTTTAAAAGCAGTGAGTTTGTCGCTGTCAAGGACGCCAGCTTCACTATTTTTCCAGGCACGACCCTGGGAATCGTCGGCGAGTCGGGTTCTGGCAAGTCCACACTGGCGCTGGCGAGTCTGGGGCTGCTGCCTTTTTCGGGGCAGCTGCAGGCGACAGGCCAGGCCTGGAGTCGGCAGGCTACTGGCAACAAGGCCATCCGCAAGCAGGTTCAGGTAGTCTTCCAGGATCCGTTTTCATCGCTGTCGCCGCGCATGACGGTCGAAGCCATCGTGGAGGAAGGCTTGCTGGTGCATGAGCCGTTGCTCAGCCTGCTTGAGAGAAGAATCCGCGTCGAGCAGTCCCTGGCTGATGTCGGCATGACCGAAGCGCAGTTTCCGGGCCTGCTGCGGCGCTATCCGCATGAGTTCTCGGGAGGCCAGCGCCAGCGCCTGGCGATTGCCCGCGTGCTGATCGTCAACCCCAGCCTGCTGGTGCTTGACGAGCCCACCAGCGCCCTGGATGTAACGATTCAAAAGCAGGTGCTGGCCTTGCTGCAGCGGCTGCAGCGTGAGCGTGGCCTGAGCTATCTGCTCATTACCCACGATATCGGTGTGATCCGCGCCATGGCCCATGAAGTCATGGTGATGAAGGACGGCGAAATTGTCGAAGCGGGCACTGTCCGTGAAGTGCTGGATGCGCCGCGCCATCCCTATACAAAAATCCTGGTGGTTCAAAGCTGAATTCTTGTGCCGATCATGGAATTTGTTGCTGCTGGCCGCTAGTGCCGGCATGAAAATTGTTGCGGTGCAGGGCGCGCTAGGCTAGAATACGCGCTTCACACGACCAAATGGGCGGGTTTTCACCGCCCATTTTTTTTGGGCGTTTGTTTTTGCATAACCCAAGATAAGAGTAGAAGGAACAAAAAACTGAATGGCTTTGCAAGAGACGATTGAGCAAACGGTAACGGGGCTGGGCTACGAGCTGGTGGAAGTCGAGAAAACTGGCGGCGGCTTGCTGCGCGTCACGATTGACATGCCCTACATGGCCGGTACGGTTCCGGGCACCGAGCAGTTCATCAATGCGGAGGATTGCGAAAAAGTTACTCGCCAGCTGCAATTCGTGCTTGAAGTTGAGGGCGCGGAATACTCGCGTCTTGAAGTCAGCTCGCCTGGCATTGACCGACCGCTGCGCAATGAAAAAGATTTCGAGCGCTTTGCCGGTGAATTGATCGACATCACCCTCAAGGCGCCGATTGGCGTGGCCGCCAGTGCTGGCTCGACCGTCTCTGCCAGCCGCAAGAAATTCCGGGGCACGCTGGAGCGGGCCGAGCCTGCAGAAGGCAAGTCCGGCTGGCAGATCGTGTGGAGCGACGAGCCCGCCGTCAAGCCCGGCCAGAAAATCAGCAAGAAGCGTATTCCCGCGCCGCTACAGGCGCTTGGTTTCACGCTCGATGAAATCCAGCAGGCGCGTCTGGCGCCGGTGGTTGATTTCAAGGGCCGTCGGCCCAAACTTGCTGCCGATAAATCCGTAGAAAAATAATTTAGAAAGGCAGGCTTGTGAAATGAATCGCGAACTGTTGATGTTGGTGGATGCCATCTCGCGTGAAAAAAACGTCGAGCGTGACGTTGTCTTTGGTGCCGTCGAGCTCGCGCTCGCTTCCGCGACCAAGAAGGTTTATGCCGATGGAGTGGATATTCGTGTCGTGGTGGACCGCGACAGCGGAAACTATGAAACCTTTCGCCGCTGGCTGGTGGTGGCCGACGAGGCCGGCCTGCAAAATCCGGAAGCCGAAGAGCTGGTCAGCGATGCGCGCGATGAGATCGCCGACATCGAGGAAGGCGACTACATTGAGAAGCCGGTCGAGAGCCTCCCAATTGGCCGCATTGGCGCCCAGGCGGCCAAGCAGGTTATCCTGCAAAAAATCCGCGATGCCGAACGCGAAATGTTGCTTAACGACTTCATGTCGCGAGGCGACAAGATTTTCGTCGGCACCGTCAAGCGCATGGACAAGGGCGATCTGATCGTCGAATCCGGCCGGGTCGAAGGCCGGCTGCGCCGCAGCGACATGATCCCGAAGGAAAACCTGCGCACCGGCGACCGGGTCCGTGCCATGATCATGGAAGTCGATACCACGCTGCGTGGTGCGCCGATCATCCTGTCGCGAACCTCGCCCGAATACATGATCGAGCTGTTCCGCCAGGAAGTGCCTGAAATCGAGCAGGGCCTGCTGGAGATCAAGACCTGCGCCCGGGACCCCGGTTCGCGCGCCAAGATCGCCGTGCTGTCGCATGACAAGCGGGTTGACCCGATTGGCACCTGCGTCGGTGTTCGCGGCACCCGCGTCAACGGCGTGACCAACGAGTTGGCCGGCGAGCGCGTCGATATCGTCCTGTGGAGCGAAGACCCTGCCCAGTTCGTGATTGGCGCGCTGGCGCCAGCCAATGTGTCGTCCATCGTGGTCGATGAAGAGCGCCATGCCATGGACGTGGTGGTCGATGAGGAAAACCTCGCCATCGCGATCGGCCGCGGTGGCCAGAACGTGCGCCTGGCGTCCGAGCTGACTGGCTGGAAGATCAACATCATGGATGCCAACGAGTCGGCCCAGAAACAGGCCACCGAAACCGACAGCAGCCGCAAGCTGTTCATGGCGAAGCTCGATGTGGACCAGGAAATCGCCGACATTCTCATCGCCGAAGGCTTCACCAGCCTTGAAGAGGTGGCCTATGTGCCGCTGCAGGAAATGCTGGAAATCGAGTCTTTTGATGAAGACACCGTCAATGAGCTGCGCACGCGCGCCAAGGACGCCTTGTTGACGATGGAAATCGCTCTTGAAGAAGATGTTGGCGGTGTTTCACAAAATCTGAATGATGTTCAAGGCCTGTCGCCAGAGCTGATTGAAAAACTTAAAGCCGCTGGTGTTGCCACCCGTGATGACCTGGCCGATCTGGCCGTGGATGAGCTTACCGA
>JAQGNK010000090.1 GCA_028291905.1 Polaromonas sp. | reverse complement strand
GACCACCGCGATGTTGAGCTTGTCGGCGCTCCTGACCAGCGCATCGCGGATTTGCGCCAGCTGGCCCAGCACCTCGGAGGACGACTGGCAGACGCCGGTCGAGACCTCGATCATGCTCGACGTCATCTCGGGCACGACCGCGCCGGGCAGCGGAATCTTGCTCATCAGCCGCAGCATGTCCTCGGCATACGGCGCCAGGTCGTAGTCGTGGGTGTTGACCAGCTGCATTTCAAGCTCCACGCCGAGCGACAGGGCATTTGATTTCTGGAACGCTTCAAGACTCATGGACAGGTCCGGTGGAAGTGCCGCGCACGCTGCGCGCCCAGGGCCGGGAGCATTCGCCGGCGCGGTAAAGGGCGACACTGGCCAGCACCGCGCCCAGTATTTCCATCACCAGGATGGCGGGCAGAGCGATGGCCGCCACCTGGCCGCCGATGGGGCTGGAAGCGGCCACGTACTGCGACACCAGCAGCAGCGCCACCGACGACATCGGCGACATGGCGCAGCCCACCCACAGGCCCTGCTTCCAGCTGGCGCCGCTGCCGGCATTGCCAATCGCCACGCCGGCCACCTTGGCCAGCATCCGCACCGTCACCAGCGCCAGCACCAGGCCGGTAACCGGCCTGCTCCAGTCGGCCTGCGCCGCCACCACCGACACCAGCACGAACATCAGCATGGTGAGCATCGACGAGGCCGTGCCCATCTGCCGGGGCCACGACCAGGGGCGCGGATTGAGCTGCTTGAGCAGCATGCCGCCCAGCAGGGCTGCCAGTGGCGCCGAGCCGCCGAAATTGGCCGCCAGCGCCGCGCCCGCCGCAATCACCGCCAGCAGCAGGATCGCGGTGTTCTCGCTGGTCGGGCTCATCACCCGCAGCGCGATGCGCAGCACCAGCGCCAGCACCGCGCCCACCAGCACCGACATGCCCAGCACCACCAGCACCGGCAGCAGAGTGTTCGACAGGCCCGCTTCGCCGCGCGGCAGCATGCCGGCGCGGGCGCTGCACAGCGTCAGCGCGTACAGGGTGCTCAGGGTGGACAGCACCAGCGCCCGCTCGGTGACCGGGCCGGCGGCCTGGGTGTCGATGGCGACCCGCGACAGCACCGCCGGCGACGCCGCCATGGCCAGCAGCGCGACTGATTCGGCCACGACCGCCGGCACTTCCATCAGGCCCAGCAGCCAGCGCACGCTGAAAAACGTCAGGCTGGATTCGGCCAGGCTTTGCACCAGCACCATCGGGTTGTGGCGAAACCAGCGCAGGGAAATGCGCCCGCCGGCTTCGAACAGCACCACCGCCACGCCGAGTTCGAGCAGGAACAGGCCGGTGCCCTGAAGCGGCCAGGCGGCGCCGGTGAAGCCGGCCAGGCCGGCAAACGTGCCGACGGCCGAATAGCCGACCAGCTTGGGCAGGCCGGTGTAGCGGTTGACCAGCTGCCCGGCGGCAGCGGCCAGCGCCAGCAGGATCGACCATTGCACCGTTGGCAGTCCGGCCGAGGGCTTGATCCACTCGGCCCAGATGCCCAGGATGTCTTCCATAGGAATATTTCTCCACTCTAGGGGTTGGGTGGCAGGCTTTGCCTGCCCTGGGGCATGGCAAGGTGTGAAGGGCGCTGGTTGCAGGAGCAATGCAGGGCCTGGGCTTCAAGCCTGTCAGGCGGCAGCGGCAAACAGCGCTTGTCCAAAAACAATGATGCTGCGTGAATCTACAGTCTTTTAGCCAAAGAAAGTGTAGGACAAGCACGGCAGCGCCGGCTCAGCGGGGGACGAAAAAACTCCAGGCCTGGCTGCGCCAGCGTGACCAGATGGCCGCCCGGATGCGGGCGCGGTCGAACTTGCTGACGTTGTGGGCCTGAAGCGCCAGCCCGAAGGCAAAGTAAAAGCTCACCCCCAGGTTGAGGGCGCCGATCAGCGGAATCGAGGCCACGCTCCACCAGAAAGCCGCCTGCCGGAAGGCCTCCAGCCCGAGCGAGGCACCGGCCGCGGCCAGCTGTCCGGTGGACAGGGTGACGTGGCGCAGCTCCAGCTCGATGCCGAAAAATCCGGTGAACGGCGGAATCAGGCCGAGCATGAAACCCAATGAAATATTGGAGGCAAAACCCGAGATGTTTTCGCGCATGAAGGCCGACCAGCGGGCGGCGCGCTCCAGGCCCAGGAAGGCGGTGATGCGCGGGTTGTGCTGCACCGCCGAGCCAATGTGGTGCAGCACGAACCAGTTTTCAGTCCAGCCGGCAATCATGCTTGACGCAAACAGCACCACGCCGGTAAAGCCGGCCCAGAGCAGCGTCGGGCCCAGCAGCGTGAGCGACTCCAGCACATGGTGGGCGTTGCCGGCGCTGATCATTGGACGGCCCAGCGCCAGCTCGATCACCGCGTTGACCAGCAGCACCGCCGGGACCACCATGAAGACATTGCCCAGCACCGCCGCTACCTGCGAGCGCACCAGGTGGGTGACTTCATCCACGAAGTCTTCCAGCGTGGTGGCGGATTCGTCCGAGTCGATGTCCTTGAGCTTGGCGGCCATGGCCGGCGCCGTCATCGCCGGCTGCTTGGTGGCCAGGGTGAAATGCAGCAGCTGGATCAGGATGAAGGAGCCGGCATAGGCCACGCTGGACCAGAAGCCGCTCCAGAAGGCCGACAGGCCAATGGCCACCACCATGAATTTCAGCAGCGTCGTCAGGGCGGTGATGGCGCCGCCGCCCATCGCCTTGCCCAGCATCTCGCGGTATTCGCTGCGGTTGCGGGTGATGTAGTGCTCGCCGGTTTCGGCGCTGCGCTCGGCCACCTTGGCCGACAGCAGGGTCGAATTGGTACTGATGAGGGCACCAATGCTCTTGATTTCCTGCGCCGTGGCGATGCGGCGCACCAGCAGCTTGAGCGCGGCCAGGGCCGGCTTGGGCGAGAGCAGCGCGTCGAGCAGTTCGCGGTCGCGCAGCATGCGGGCGCGCAGCTGGCGCAGCCGGAACACCATGCCGACCGAAATGCCGTTGTCTTCCAGATGGGCATAGATGCTGTTGATCGCCTGGCGGCAGGCGTCCAGCCGCTCGCGGTACTGCATGACGGCGGCCTGCAGCGCCGCCTCGTCGCGCACCGGCTGGAAAAAGACATGGCGCAGCTCCTGCACGTCGGCTGGCAGCGCATGAAAGGCCCGGGTGTGGGGGCTGGAGCGGCTCATGCGCAGCCGCAGCTCGGGCGCAAAGCCGGTTGCCCGGATTTGCGCCGTGCAGTAGGTGATCGCATCCATCAGGCTGTAATGCCAGCGCCGGGTGTCGCGCGCCGGGTTGGCCGACAGCAGCGCGGTGAGCTGGGCGATCTGGGGCTCTTCCAGCGCGGTGATCCACTGCGCATCGAAGCGCGTCGGCACCACCATCGGGAACAGCTCCGAGGCGTCCTGGGTCTCCGGCGTGCCGGGCAGCAGCTTGCGGCGCAGCCGCTCGGCCAGCTCGCTCAGGAAGGCAGTGCGCGGCGCAAAGCCGAAATCCGCCAGCAAGGGGGTGATATCGACCGTCTGGATCAGGATCTCCCACCAGTCCTTCAGACGCGCCTGGAGTTCGGGCTGCTGGTGCAGCGCTTCAATGAAGCTCTGCACCCGCGCCACTGCCGCCTGCACCGAGGTCCGGTCACCGCGAATCCATTCGAACAGCTTGATCAGCCAGACATGCCGGTCGGCCAGGCTGGCGTGCGGGTCCAGCGCCCGCAGCAGGCCGGGCAGGTCTTTCATGGCCGGGCGTCCCCGTCGCGGGCTCAATGCAGCACGCGCTTGGGCGGGCCGCTGCCGTTCGTGGCTTCAAGCACGAACAGCGGAATCGCCACTTCGAAACGCTCGCCGTCCTCGGCGACAAAAAAGTAGCTGCCGTGCATGGTGCCGCTGGCCGTGCGCAGGCGCGAGCCGCTGCTGTACTGAAAGGATTCGCCGGGCTTGAGCAGCGGCTGCTGGCCCACCACGCCCAGGCCTTTGACCTCTTCATTGTGGCCATTGGCGTCGCTGATGATCCAGTGGCGCGAGATCAGCTGCGCCGCCACTTCACCGGTATTGGTCACGGTGACGGTGTAGGAAAAGCCATAGAGTCCCTGCGATGGCGCTGACTGTTCAGGCAGGTACTGGGGCAGGACTTCGCAGGAGAATTGGTATTTGGACATGGCGGGAAGATCGTTTGGCCTGCATGTTAACCGCCTCCGCTGCCCGCTGCCAGACTGCGGTACCCAGCCGCACCGCGCTTGCTGCGACAATCCTGCGCATGCCAAAACCTAAGCCCGCCTACCGGATTGCCCCCTCCCTGTTGTCAGCCGATTTTGCCCGCCTGGGCGACGAGCTCAAGGCCGTCATTGCCGGCGGCGCCGACTGGATTCACTTTGATGTGATGGACAACCATTACGTGCCCAACCTGACCTTCGGGCCGATGATCTGCCAGGCGCTGAAACCCCATGCCAGGCGCGCCGACGGCTCGGCGGTGCCGATTGACGTGCACCTGATGGTGCAGCCGGTCGATGGCCTGGCCGCCGCCTTCGCCGATGCCGGCGCCGACCTGATCAGCTTTCACCCCGACGCGTCCGGCCATGTCCACCGCAGCGTGCAGGCCATCAAGGCCAAGGGCTGCAAGGCCGGGCTGGTCTTCAACCCGGCCACGCCGCTGGATGTGTTGGACTGGACGATTGACGACATCGACCTGATTTTGATCATGAGCGTCAACCCCGGCTTTGGCGGCCAGGGCTTCATCGATTCGGCGCTGCGCAAGATCGAGCAGGCGAGAAAGCGCATCGACGCGTCGGGCCGGGACATCCGCCTCGAAGTCGATGGCGGCATCAAGATTGACAACATCCGCCGCGTGGCCGATGCCGGCGCCGACACCTTCGTGGCCGGCAGCGCGATTTTCGGCAAGCCCGACTACAAGGCGGTGATGGATTCGATGCGCGAGGCGCTCAAGGGCTGAGCCAGGGCGCATTGGCATTGATTTTGACTGGCAACCGTAGCGTCAAGCATAAAAAGGCCTCTAGCGCAGGTACTGCCTGCGCAGGTAGCTATTAATTTGGCAGCAAAAAGTCACCGGGCGAATTGAGTGCCGTGATTGAAAACCAGGGTGATGCCGCCCTGGCGACGGTTCAGGCCGCCGCAGGCGCGTGCGCCAGGCCGCAAGTTCAGCGGGTTGGCCGCACCGCCGGCTGCCGCGCTGCTTCCAGCCATTCAAACAGGCCCATTCCCTTGGTCCCCGGACCATCAGCCAGGGTGAGTCAATGCAGGCGCGCCGCTGGCAAGGCTTGCCGTTAAGATGCCTGGATTTCTGTGAAACCTGCCGCTCTTATCCTGAACCTTGCCGACTTCGATGCGGCCATCATCGACCTCGACGGCACCCTCATCGACACCATGGGCGACTTCGTGGCAGCGCTCAACCGGATGCTGGCCGACGTGCTGCCGCCGCAGCTGGC
>JAQGNK010000037.1 GCA_028291905.1 Polaromonas sp. | reverse complement strand
CACCACCACCATCTGCGGCACCGACGTGCACATCCTCAAGGGCGAATACCCGGTGGCCCGGGGGCTGACCATTGGCCACGAGCCCGTCGGCGTGATCGAAAAGCTCGGCAGCGCCGTGCAGGGCTATAGCGAAGGCCAGCGCGTCATTGCCGGGGCCATCTGCCCGAACTTCAACGCCTATGCCGCCCAGGACGGCGCGCCGTCGCAGGACGGCAGCTACCTGGTGGCCCAGGGGCTGTGCGGCTGCCATGGCTTCAAGGCCACGGCCGGCTGGCGCTTTGGCAACCTGATCGACGGCACGCAGGCCGAGTACGTCTTGGTGCCCGACGCGCAGGCCAACCTCGCGCCCATTCCCGACGGCTTGAGTGACGAGCAGGTGCTGATGTGCCCGGACATCATGTCCACCGGCTTCAAGGGCGCGGAAAACGCCCGCATCCGCATTGGCGACACGGTGGTGGTGTTTGCCCAGGGGCCCATCGGGCTGTGCGCCACCGCCGGTGCCCGGCTGCTGGGGGCGAGCCAGATCATCACGGTGGACGGCAACGACCACCGCTTGGGCATTTCGAAAAAAATGGGCGCCGACGTGACGCTGAACTTCAACGACTGCGATGTGGTCGATGAAATCATGAAGCTCACCGGCGGCAGGGGCGCCGACTCCTCGATTGAAGCGCTGGGCACGCAGGCCACGTTCGAGTCGGCGCTGCGGGTGCTCAAGCCCGGCGGCACGCTGTCGAGCCTGGGGGTGTACTCCAGCGACCTGACCATTCCCCTGTCCGCCTTTGCCGCCGGGCTGGGCGACCACACCATCCGAACCGCGCTGTGCCCGGGCGGCAAGGAGCGCATGCGCCGGCTGATGAACGTGGTGGCGTCGGGCCGCATCGACCTGGGCGTGATGGTCACGCACCGGTTCACGCTGGACAACATCGTGCAGGCCTACGAGCTGTTCGCCAACCAGCGCGACGGCGTGCTCAAGGTGGCGATCAAGCCGCACTGAACCCGAATCGGATGGCCGCGCTGGAGCGCAATCGCCCCGAGTTGCAACAGCCGCAGCCTGGCAGCTTGATCGCTATTTAATTCATAGCTGCTTGCGAAAGCATCGCCTGCGCTGGGGCTACTTTTTATAATAAATCTCGCACCGACTGGCGTCAGCTTGACAGCTGTGAAGACCGTGCACGCAGCACCAGCTTGCGCAGTTCGCTGACCCACAGCACGCCGCTGGCCATGGCGGCGCAGGTCAGCCACTGGGCGGGCGTCAGCGGCACGGTGCCGAAGGCGATGTTCAGGAAACCCAGATGCACCACCGCTTTCCGGGCTCTCGGAGTGAAGTTCTCAGCTTGAGGCAGGCCGCGCTGCTTTTTGCAGCGAAATCAATGCCTGGCTCAATGAATTCATGCGCAGGCAGCTATCAAAAGATGAGCATGGAATCAGCCGCTCTTGCGACAGCGGTGACTGCTTTGGTTACGGCAAACGGTCCATCAGCACCGGCGCCACCGCCTCCAGAAGGCAGATTTCACTGTCTTCAAGGTTCCTCGGTTCAAAATCGAAATGGCAAAAGGTGCCGTAGATCGTGCCTGGGCCGCGTGACAGCGGCAGGCCGAAATAGGCGTTGAGCACGCCCTGGTAAGGGTGGCCGTCAAGCCGGCGGTCATCGGCCGAGTTGGGGGTGGCAAAGCCGTTCTGGTTCATGACGAACTGGCAAAAACTGTCGCCCAGCGGCACTTCGGACAAGGCGGCCGATTGCTCGCCCAGCCGGTCGTAGAGCTCAATGTTGCGCATCATCTGGCCCTCCAGCCGATAAATGGCGGTGTAGCGGTAGCTGGTGCGGGCATTGAGGAAATGCAGGGCGCCAGCGAGTCCGCCAGCGTCGAAGGCCGACCTGAACTGCGCCAGCGGCTCATCCAGTGCCGGCAATGCCAAAGGTTTCATGGGTAATGTCCAGAAAAGATGAAAACCGGACCAATGAAGCCCGGTTTTATGGAATTACCGATATTAAACAACGCCTGCAGAGTTTTGTTTGTCAATCCCTGGCAGCCAGCACCTGCCCCTGGCAGTCGCCAAAGCCGATGCGCCTGAAACCGCTGCGTTCGCAATGGCCGCGCAGGGTGATGGCGTCTCCGTCCTGCAGGAAGGTGCGCGTCTCGCCGTTGGCCAGCCTCAAGACCTGCTTGCCGCCGGCGGTCAGTTCGAGCAAGGAGCCGGCCTGCTCCGGCTCGGCGCCTGACTGTGTTCCTGAACCCAGCAAGTCGCCTGACTGTAGATTACATCCATTGACCGCATGGTGGGTGATCATCTGCGCCACGGTCCAGTAGGCATCGCGGTAGCTGGACTTCGACAGTTGCTGCGGCGGCAGACCGGCCTCTCGCATGGCCTGGGTCTGGATCAGCACTTCGAGCGACACGTCGATGTTGCCGTTTTCACGGTTGCCGGGCGAGTCCAGGTATGGCAAAGGCTGCGGATCGCCTTCGGGCCGGGCAAACGGCGCGCGGAACGGCGCCAGCGCTTCCATGGTCACAATCCAGGGTGAAATCGTGCTGGCGAAGTTCTTGGCCAGGAACGGCCCGAGCGGCTGGTATTCCCAGGCCTGCAGGTCGCGCGCCGACCAGTCGTTGAGCAGCACCAGGCCGAAAGCATGGTCTTCGGCCTCGGCCATCGGGATTGGCTCGCCCAGCGCATTGCCCTGCCCCACGAATACGCCCAGCTCCAGCTCATAGTCCAGCCGCTGGCTGGGGCGCAGCACCGGCGCCGCTTCATCCGACCCCTTGGTCTGGCCCTTGGGGCGCAGGAACTGCTGACCGCTGACACCAATCGACGAGCTGCGGCCGTGGGAGCCAATCGGCACCCATTTGTAGTTGGGCAGCAGCGGGTTGTCGGGCCGGAACAGCTTGCCGACAGTGGTGGCATGGTGAATGCCAGTGTAGAAATCGGTGTAGTCGTTGATGCGACACGGCACGGCATAGTCGGCCTCGGCTTGCGGCACCAGGCATGCCTGCAGGGCGGGCTGATGGACACTGCCCTCGCGCAGGCCCTCGCTCAGGGCAAGGCGCAGGGCGACACGGGCAGCGCGGCCCAGCGCCATGAAGGCATTGAGTTCGCCTCGCTCGCAGCCGGCCAGCGACACAGCCACATCAGGCGCAAGAACACCGGCGGCGCAGGCAGCCGGCAAGTCCACGACCTGGTCGCCAATCGCCGCGCCGGGGCGAAAGGCTTCCTGGCTGCCGGCGCGCCGGAACACGCCCAGCGGCAGGTTCTGGATCGGGAAATCAGTGTCCGGCAGGTTGGCGGAGGCGACCCACGACTGCAGCGCGGCGTCGTGGGTAGTGTCCAAAAAATTGGCGGGCTGGCGCATGGTGTTCATCCTTTGAAGTTGTCTTGCAAGCCCTGCCAGCAGTTGGCATAGGTCTTGTCGAGCGACCAGCTCTGCAGCGCAAAAGCGGTCGGCACGAAGCGGTAGCGGCTCTCAAGCATGAAAGCCAGCGTGTTGTCCAGCTTGTGCGGCGTTAGCTCTGCGGTGCTGGCTTTCCGGTAGGCCTCGGTATCCGGGCCGTGCGGCACCATCGTGTTGTGCAGCGAGGCGCCGCCCGGCTTGAAGGCGCCCGGCTTGGCATCGTATTCCCCGTACACCAGCCCCATGAACTCGCTCATCAGGTTGCGGTGGAACCAGGGCGGGCGGAAGGTGTCCTCGGCCACCAGCCAGCGCGGCGGGAAGATCACGAAGTCGCAGTTGGCCGTACCGGGCGTGTCCGAGGGCGAGGTCAGCACGGTAAAAATCGACGGGTCGGGATGGTCGTAGCTGATCGAGCCGATGGTCATGAAATGCGCGGTGTCGTATTTGCACGGCACCAGATTGCCGTGCCAGGCGACCACGTTGAACGGGCTGTGCGGCTGGTGGGCCACCCACAGCGCGCCGCCGTATTTCTTGACGATGTCGTAACCGCTGCTGGCGGCCGGCGCGGCGTCGAAGGCGGCCGTCGGCACCCGGAAATCCCGCGCATTGGCCAGGCCGTTGGAGCCTATCGGCCCCAGCTCGGGCAGGCGGAAATGGGCGCCGTAGTTTTCGCAGACGTAGCCGCGCGACGGCCCGTCGAGCAGCGCGACGCTGAAGACCATGCCACGGGGCACGATGGCGACTTCGCCCGGAGTCAGCTCCAGGATGCCAAGCTCGGTCGTCAGCACCAGCCGGCCCTGCTGCGGCACCAGCAGCATTTCGCCGTCGGCATTGACCAGGGCGCGCTGCGTCATCGAGCGGCTGGCCAGGTAGATGTGGGTCGCCATGCCGGTCTGCGCATCGGCGTCGCCGTTGGCCACCAGGGTGCGCATGCCGTCGATGAAATCGAGCGGCTCGTCGGGAATCTCGAACGGCGCCCAGCGCAGCGGGTTGGGCGGCGCTACCACGCCGCCGGCCGCGCCGGTGGTCCAGAACGGCTGTGCATAAGGGTGGTAGCTGCCGGCAACCGCCGACGGCTGGCGGCGGTAGAGCCAAGTGCGGCGGTTTTCGGCGCGCAGGGCGGTGAAGGCCGTGCCCGACAGCAGTTCGGTGTACAGCTCGTGCGGCGGGCGCTGCGGGCTGTTGCGCCCTTCCGGCAAGGCGCCGGCGACGGCTTCGCTGGCAAATTCATTGCCGAAGCCGGACTGGTAGCGCAAGGTGGGCAAAGCGGCGGTGGCGTTCATCAAATTACTCCCCAAGTCAAAAATTTCACTCATCTGGATGGCCGGCCAGGGAATCGAGGCCGGCGACCTCGTCAAAGAGCGCACCGCTGGCTTGCGCCTGGCCGATCAGGCGGTCGAACAGGGTGCCGAGCTGCTCGCGCTCGGCCTGGCTCAGCGATCCGAAAATCTCCTCGTTGCGCCGGGCCACCACTTGCATGGCACCGCGCCAGGCTGCGTCGCCCTGGGCCGTCAGGCTGAGCACCACGCCCCGGCCGTCAGTCGGGCTGGCAACCTTGCGCACCAGCTTCTGGTCCACCAGCGACTGGGCGGCGCGGCTGGCCTGGCCCTTGGTCAGATTGGCTTTTTGCGCCAGGTCATTGACCGACAGCGGCCCGAACGAGCCAACCGCCGTCAGGCAGCGGCCGTCGCTCATCGACAGCCCGGCATCGGCGACATAGGCGCGCTGGCTTTCGAGGTCGGTCAGCTTGTGCAGCAGGTGCAGCCGGTAAGTCAGCGTTCGGTCAAGCTCGAACATGGCGGCTCAGTCCAGCTTGATGCCGCTGGCGCGGATGACCTGCGCCCATTTCTCGCGCTCGGCTTTTGCATAGCTGGCCATCTGCGCCGGCGTGCCCGGCGTGGGCTCCAGGCCCAGCACCTGGAAGCGCGCCTTGACCGCCGTGGTGTTGAGCGCATCGACCAGCGCCTTGTTCAGCTGGGCGATGACCTCGGGCGGTGTGCCGGTGGGCGCGACCAGGCCCTGCCAGGCGTAGGCCTCGAAGCCCTTGAGCCCCTGCTCGTCCAGCGTCGGAATGGTTTCAAAGTTCTTGACCCGCTTGGGGCTGGCGATGCCGATGGCGCGCAGCCGGCCCGAATTGATGAAGCCCATGCCGGCAGCGGTATCGACGAACATGAAGGGCAGCTGGCCGCCGGCCACGTCCTGCACCGCCGGCGCGGCACCCCGGTAAGGCACATGCACCAGACTCAAGCCGGTCTTGCCGCGAAATAGTTCGGCCGTCAGGTGGTGCGGGCTGCCTGCGCCGGGCGTGGCATAGCTGACGCCGGCGGCCTGGTTCTTGGCCCAGGCCAGGAACTCGGTCAGGTTCTTGGCGGGAACGGCCGGGTTGACCACGAGCACCATCGGAAAACGAGCCAGCAGGCCGACCGGCGCGAAGTCTTTTTCAGCGCTGTAGTTCAGTTTGCTGTAGAGCGACGGATTGGCCGCCAACGTGGCGGTGTCGCCGGTCAGCAGCGTGTAGCCGTCGGCCTTGGCATGGGCCACATAGTCGGCGCCGATGTTGGTGCCGGCGCCGGGCTTGTTGTTGATGATGATGGCCTGCCCCAGCGCCTTGCCCATCGGCTCGGTGAGCGAACGGGCCACCACGTCGGAGCCGCCGCCGGCCGGATACGGCACGACCCATTCAATCGACCGAGCCGGGTAGGTCTGGGCAGACGCTGCCGTGGCGGCAAACGCCAGCAAGGTCAGCGACTGGCGGAAAACCGCCGGGAATTTTAAAAAGTGTGGCATGGAATCTCCTGTAGCGGTTATTTGGTTGCGCACGCAACTTTATAACGAACAGCAGGCGCTGGCCATGCTGCCAGGCAAGGGTTTTCCCTAAAAATTGATGCCGTGCGTAACTTTAAGCAGCCTGGCCCTGTGACAAAGCCAGGCTGCCAGAGGTTATTAGTCAGTATTCCAGAGCAGTCGAAACCAAAACAGCCTCTGGCGCTTGTCTTGCCTGCGCAAGTTGCTATTATTTTAATAGCAAATATGTTGCAGGCGGCACGGCTGCAATTCGGCTTCAGCCAGCCTCAGTAGCGCGGCGTCATCTGGCCGCGCACTTCACCGCCTGGATAAGCTGCTGTATGCACATTGGCATACCAGCGGCCGGCCATCAGGTCGGCCACCTGGGCCGGTGTCAGCGTGGCGCGGCCCTCCAGCGGGCTCCTGACCGGGCCGGGCCAGGGAAGGACCACGCCGGCATTGGTGCCGACGAGCGCCGGACCGTGGAAATGCGCCGCCGTGGCCGGTCCGCTCAAGCCGGTGAAATTGGCTTTCCAGCGCAGCTGGTTGGTCTGCTTGTCCAGCACCGCATCGACCGTGCCGCTGGCCTGGCTGGCA
This sequence comes from Polaromonas sp., assembly GCA_028291905.1. GTDB lineage: Bacteria > Pseudomonadota > Gammaproteobacteria > Burkholderiales > Burkholderiaceae_C > Polaromonas. The sequence continues at coordinate 7,003 of JAQGNK010000037.1, read as the reverse complement.
TTGGGCGGAACTTCATTGACGGCGCGAAGCTGGGTGGTGAAGGCCACCAGGTTGTCCGCTGGCGCAGGCGTGGGCTGGGGCTGCATCATGCCGCAGCCGGTGATGGCGGCGGCAGCCACCAGGCCGAGCGCAAGGGTGGAAAAACGGGCGTAACGGGTGGCTGGGTTGGGCTGGCAATGGGTTGTCATGGAAAAACTCCTGGTCGTTGAAAACTATTGGCCGCCCTGCTGTTGTCACAGGGGTTTGTCAGGATAAACCGGATGCGACGGACAATTCGCCGCGCGAGGGCGAATCAGCTCGAATCGCGCGCTCCTCCTACGCTGGCCTTCTGGCGCCACCGACACATGGCGCCTGCCAGCCAAGCCAAAGTCAAGAACACAGTGCCGTGCGCCGCTCGCCCCCAACCACAAGGAAAACCCAGCATGACAACACGCGCCCTATGGAAAGGGGCCATCAGCTTCGGACTGGTGCATGTTCCGGTGGCCCTGCATTCAGCCACTGTCGATAACGGGCCGGAATTCAACTGGCTGGACCGGCGCACCCTGGAACCGGTCGGCTACAAGCGCATCAACAAGGTCAGCGGCGAGGAAATCGAGCCCGACGACATCGTCAAGGGCGTTCACCACCAGGACGGCCAGTACGTAGTGCTGACCGACGAGGAAATCCGGGCTGCTTATCCGCAGATGACCCAGACTATCAGCATCGAGGGTTTTGTCGCCAACAGCGAGATTCCCTTCATCTACTTGGAGAGGCCCTACTACCTGGAGCCGATCAACAAGGGCGAGAAGGTCTATGCGCTGCTCCGTGAAGCCATGCTGCAGACGCAGCGGGTTGGCGTGGCGCGGGTGGTGATCCAGAACAGGCAGCACCTGGCGGTGCTGGTGCCTTCGGGGCCGGGCCTGATCCTGAACCTGCTGCGCTGGGGCGATGAAATCCGGCCCTGGGAAGGTCTGGACCTGCCGCCCGAAGGCGCGAAAGCGGCCGGACTGTCCGCCAGGGAACTCGGCATGGCTAAGGCACTGGTCAGCGACATGACCGCGCCCTGGGACCCGCACCAGTTCACAGACTCCTTCAGGGACGACATCCAGGCGCTGGTGGAGCGCAAGGTCAAGGCTGGCCAGCTGCATTCGGTGGCGCAGTCTGAAGACACCCGCCAAGCCGATGAAGCCGCCGCCGTGCCGTTTGGCGCGCAGATTCTGAACCTGGCCGAGCTGCTGCGGCGCAGCGTGCGCAAGGGCGCCATGGCCGGCGGCCCGCCCAGGCTTGGCGGCCCCAAACGCAAGCCCCGGACCCAGGCCGCCAGCACTGACGGGACTGACGGAACTGACGGCAAGCCGCCACCCCGCAGGCGCCGCACCACGATATAAGGCAGGCACCGTAGCGCTTCCCCTGTCCATGCGACGCCATGAAACGGGCTGATAGCGGCCAGGGCGGACGGCTGGCTTGTAGGCCTGGGCCGCGAATTGACCATGGCTTTTGATGCAGTGGCAAATCGCGCCCTATGATTTGCGGACGCACTCACCTTGAGCCTGGAGACAACAATGAAACGCATATTACTTACGGCAACCCTGGCCTTGGCCGGCCTGCTATTGTCGGGCTGCCCTGACACCAACAAACTGCCCTCACCCACGCCCAGCGTGCCTCAACCCAAAGCGCAAACCAGCCTGGGGGCCACACCGCACGCGCCAGGCGCGCCAAAGGCACATGCCCAGGCGCTGCCAGCCGCAGGCGCAAGGCCGGCGGCATGACATGAAAATTCATCTCAAGCTGCTGCTCCTGACAGCCAGCGCGGGCCTGGGCGCCTGCTCGCTGCTGCCTTTGGCAGGCGAACCGGTGGCGCATAACGTCAGCGTCGGCGGCGACAGCTATGTTCTCAAGCAGATCACCGAGAGCACCTGGACCGCCAGCCCCAGGGGCAGCCAGAAAATCCTTGCAGCCACCGCCGACAGCACGGCTGCGCTGCGCCAGGCGGTCGAGCAAACGTCGGGTTGCAAGGTGACCGACAGCGACTATTCACGCCAGGGCAGGCAGTTCGATGCGCAGGTTATCTGCGGCGGCTTGCCGAACTGAATCGGCTTTTAAAAATGGCAGCAAAAAGGGACGGCAGATGCCGTCCCTTTTTGCTTCTTGGCCAAGGCTGCAGCCCCTTACCCAGAGGAGGAGCCGCAATGCCTTGAGTCTGGCCTTTCAGGGCTCAGGAAGCGGCTTTGAGGGTGTTGCGCAGGGCCTTGATCTGGTCATGGTTGCGCTGGGCGCCTTCTGCCTGGCGCTCGACCACGCTGCGAATGGCAGGCGGCAGGTCTTGCTTGAGCGCCTTGCGGTAGCTGGCAACTGCCACGTCTTCGCCGCGCTCGCATTCATCGAGCATGGCCTCGTCGCTGTAGCCGCTCAGGGTGCCGCGCACCGAAACCCAGCCACGGTGCAGGGCACCGCTGACCGAGCCGCCTTCATCGGCGTCGCCGCCCAGCTGGCGAATCAGCGTTTGCAATTCCTGCCCGCCGGTGCGGCATTCCTGCGCATGGCGCAGCAGGATGGTCTTCAGCTCGGCTGATTTGGCATGCTCGGCCGAAGTGCTGAAGCCGTACTCGCCGTCGCGGCAAGTCTCCAACAGGTCGTTCAAGGTATCGATCACGTCGTCATTGTCTGCAGTAGTCATGTTGTTAGCCTTTCTGGTGGTGGTGTGGTCAATCACGGTGTTGGAAGATGTTCCCTGCATGCCGCCGTAGCTGCCGGTTTGGCGGGCCACGCGGTCCCAGGCGGCGCGGCTGGCATCCCGGGCTTGCGGCCAGGTCAGCGTCGAGCTTTCGCGGCGGCTGCCCCAGTCAGAGGCCAGCCGGCTTTCCACGTCGTCGAAGCTGCCCTGGTAGTCGGTGCGGCCCTGCAGGCCCATGCGGTAGGCGGGCGCATAGTCGTCATAGGTGCGGCCTGCCTCGTAGTACGGCTCGTTGTTGTAGTTGCCCTGCCAGTAGGCTTCCTCGGCGGTCGGGTTGACGGATTCGGCGACGGTTTTGCCGCCCAGTCCACCAGCCACCGCGCCAATCACCGCACCGGCCAGGGCGCCTACAGGGCCGCCCAATGCGCCGGCAGCAGCGCCAGCGGCAGCACCACCCATCGCGGCACCCAGGCCGGTTCCGACCGGATGTGCGCCGGGGGCGTCGGTGATGGGATCGAGGTTCATTGATTTTTGGTCTGACATGAGAGGCTCCTGTTATTGCTTGTATGCCTGAAGGCAGTTTTTAATCCGTCTGACAGCGCAACTCCCGGATTCGGGAGCACTGTCTGCAGGTGGATCAATAATCTCCCAGTTGCAAAACCCATGCGGTCAGGCAAGCACAGCCAGCACTGTAGGAAAAAATCGCACGCCAGCCCCGGACAGAAACGAGCCGGCTATGCGCCTGGCAGGCCTTGCCACCGTATCATGATTCAATGCCAGATCAGTCCGCAGCGCTTTATCCATATGCACATTCAGCTATGAAAAACAGAGCATGCTGTCCGTACGACGAAGAGCTTCAGGCGTCTAGCTCAGGATAGTGGCGAAAAATGCCCTCCTCGCTGAAAGGCACGCGCCTGTCGCTGGCCAGGTAGGCGGCGATGCGCTTGCGGCGGGCAACGCTGTCATGCAACACCGCCACCAGCGGCGCTTTTTTGAGGGCGTTGCGGGTGTTCCTGGGAAACACGTACAGCAGGCCGTCGATCAGTTGGAACAGCGACAAGTCGGCATAGCTCAGCCGCTTGCCCACCAGGTGCGCACTGCCCTGGGGGTTGCGCACCAGCACGGTTTCAAACCAGTCTAGGTAATTGGGCAGCCGGCTCTGGCAGAACTCCCTGGCACGCCGCGCCGCTTCCGGCTTCTGGTCAGCGTAGTACAGGCCCACGCCCACCGGATGGTGTGTGTCATGCACTTCGGCCACCAGGTCGGCCATGGTGAGCTGCAGCTGGTGCGTCCACAGGCGCCTGGCCTTGTTGCGGCTGACCAGCCCCAGGCGCGGACCCAGATACAGCAGGATGGCGGATGTCTGCGCCACGACCACCTTGCCATGCACCAGGAATGGCGGCGCAAACGGTGGATGCGTGAGCGCCGGGTTGTTTATGAAGTCCATCATGGCGGCGCTGCCCTGCCCCGCTTGCGCGTTGTCTGCGCTCCGCGCCACATCGCGGTAGGGCGCGCCGGCGGCCTCCAGCGCCAGCCGCACGAATTCGCCACGGCCCTGGATCGTGGGCCAGTAATGAAGCTCGTAAATCATGGTCCGCCTTTCACATTCATTGTTCTTGATCAAATCCTGCCCTGGCGCTTGTATTACATGCGTATTGAGCTACTGATTCAATAGCAAAAATCATGAAGTGCCAATGGACCGCCTTGCACTTCAGGCGCTGCCCACTCAGGCGAAATCCGCTGTTATTTCTCCTACAGCGAGTTCGTCCCCCTCCCACAACTGCGCCTGGGCACCGCGCCTATATTGAAACGTCATCCATTGCAATGCAAGGTCAACCATGGCTTGCGGCTTGCACAACACGCACGGCACGAGAGACAGGACCGGTGCCCATTCATCATCCATACAGGGAGCTTGAGATGCCTACACATGACCCACGGGATCAGGGGAACGACGCCAGCAGGCAGAACGAGGGCAAGCCGCCCGGGCCAACCGACGCGGGCCTGACCCAGGAGGAGCAGCTGAGCCAGCCGGCCGCCCAGTACGGCGGCTACGGCCAGGGAAAGGAATCGTTCGGCAGGCCGGTCGGAAGCGCCGATAGCGCAAGCGCCGGCAGCCAGGCCAATACGGCTGGCGGCGCAAGCGATGACAAGGGCGCTAGCCATGGCCACGGCGGCGCTCATCAACAGATGGCCGGCGGCGACGGCTACCAGACCAGCCAGCGCTACGGCGGCTACGCCTCCGAGCAGCGCGACGTACCGGGCACGGACAGCGCCATTCAGGACAGTTCGAGGCAGGGCCAGGCCAGCAGCCGCCAACCCGGCCAGGGCGCCGATCCGTCAGGCTCCGACACCCAGGCCGGCATTTCCGGCGGCAGTTCCCGCACGGCCGAAGGGGCGGCGATGCCGCAACATCCAGACGCTGCAGATGCGCAGGTCCGCACCTCGGGCTCTACCAACGTCGGCAGCGCAGGCGCTTCAGCCCCGCTGGGCAACGGTGGCAAGCCTTCGGAATCAGGGCAGACCAGCTGACACGTCGGCGGTCAAGCCGTGCGCGCCAGTTGCGCTTAAACCAGAAAAGGCGGCACAAAGCTGCCTTTTTCTTTGCGCCGGGTCCAGGCACGGCACGCGCGGGGACGCCTCAAGCCGATGCGGCGATCTGGCGCAGCGCCTGCTCGAAGACTTCGGCCGGCTGGCCGCCCGAAACCAGATGGCGGTCATTGATGATGACGGCGGGCACCGAGCTGATGCCATGCTGGTGATAGAACTGCTCGCGCTGGCGTACCTCCTTTGCATACTCGCCAGAAGCCAGGATCGCGGCGGCTTTTGCCGCATTCAGCCCGACCTCCCCGCAGACCCGCGCCAGCACTTCATGCGAAGCCGGGTTTTGGCCATCGGTGAAATAGGCCTTGAACAGCGCCTCTTTCAAGGCTTTTTGCACCTCCGCCCCCGCCAGCCCGGCCCAGTGCAGCAGCCGGTGCGCATCGAAGGTGTTGTAGATGCGGCTGCGCCCGCCCCCGGGCTGGTCTGCCACCGTGAAGGCGAAGCCGACTTTCTCGCCGCGCAGGCGAATGTTTTCACGGTTCGCAGCCGCCTGCTCGGCCGTAATGCCATATTTCTGGGTGATGTGCTCGGTGATTTCCTGCCCCTCGGGCGCCATCTGGGGGTTCAGCTCGAAAGGCTGGAAATGGATGTCGGCCTTGATGTCGCCAGCCACACGGGCCAGCGCCTGGTCAAGCGACTTCAGGCCGATGGCGCACCAGGGGCATGAAATGTCGGACACGAAATCTATTTTGAGCTGGGTGGTCATAGCGGCAGGGTTCTCGGGTTGCAGGAAAACGGCGGATTGACAGGCATTGTTCATCTTGCGCTGAAGCCCTCGCTATTCAAGGGCTTGCACCCAGGCGCGCCCTGCTGTCCAGTAGGCCAGCGCTGACAGCATCCGGCGCCGCCGCCCGATAGGCTCGAAGCTCGGCAGCCCCCATAGTCGGGACCATCACTTTTGGAGAAGAAAATGTCTTTTGCGCTTTATATGATCGGTTTCATCCTGTTCCTGAGCGGCGTCATCTGGGGTGCCGTCGTGGCCGGCGTGCCGCACCTGTACATCGGCATCGGCTCGCTCATCGTCCTGGGCATCGGCATTTTCAGCGCCGTGGGCCGCACCCGCAGCAAAGACCCTTCCTGAGCCGGCATCTGAGGTGAATTTAGATAAAAGAGTGATTTTTAAGAGGCTGTAAACGGAATCAACCGCTTTGAGATTGCGTCCGCCATGATCAATCCGACAAGACCGTGATGATGCAAAAGGACAAGCAAGAAGCTGGCGTAGCGAAGGCAAGGGATCTGGGAGGGTGGCCGCCTGGCCTGAGGAGTCCGAGGATTTGATGTTGCTCGGTGAGATTGCTCTGCAAATGCCGCAAGCAACACTTGGCGAAGTGGCCGCATCGCTGCAGTGCCGAGATGCAGTACGGGTCTGCGATTCGCCCATCCGCCAAAAGCCTGCGTTTACAGGGCATCGTACGGTTGATACCCAAGCGCCAAGGCTTCGAAGTGCCAGCGTCTGGCGAAACAAGTTGCAAGCGCTACGGCTACAACCGATGTGGGTTATTGAGGGCTGCTTAGCGCATGCCATTGAGCAAACCCAATGGCACTGGTGTCGAAGTCTGCGCAGACCGGGCAGCCAATCCAACAGCACTTTGCACGATTCTCAGCAATCGATGCGGTCACCTTTAACGGCGGGATTCATTGTGCAACCCATGCGCTGGGTTATTGGACTTACGCTCGCATGGGCTGAACGCTGGCGCCAAATGGTGATGCTCCATGGCGCCCAGACCTCAGTCTCTACCGCCTGGGTTG
>JAQGNK010000007.1 GCA_028291905.1 Polaromonas sp. | reverse complement strand
GGACGGCGGTGCAGGACTTCACGGCCGCGCTGGCGACCCGGCTGCGCCTTGACCAGGACGATGCAGCAGCGCCAGGCGTACCGCAGGCCGCGCCGGCAGCACGCTGATCCATGGCAACCGATCAGCCGCTCCAGCACTGAATTCCAAGCAAAATACCAATCAAATCGGCCTCCAGCGCAATTAGCACCTGCACTGACAGCTATTATTTCAATAGCAATTTACTGACTTGCCCGAAGCGGCTGACGACTTGGGCGGCGGCCTTTTCAGGCAAACGCCTCGGTATCGACCTCGCAGTTGGCCTGCTCGCTGTAGCGGTTGCCGACGACGGTTTGCTGGTTGATCAGGGCTTCCAGCCGCGCCATCACGTCCGCGCCAAGCGCCACGCCGGCAGCGCCCAGGTTGTCCTGCAGATGCTGCACGCTGGTGGTGCCTGGAATCGGAATGATGTGCTCGGCCTTGTGCAGCAGCCAGGCCAGCGCCAGCTGGGCCGGCGTGCAGCCGACTTCCTGCGCGATGGCCTGGTAGCGGGGCAGCAGCCTGAGATTGACGGCATGGTTCTCGGGCGAAAAGCGCGGCATGGCGCGGCGGATGTCCTTGGCGTCCAGCAGGCTCACGTCCTGCAGCTCGCCGCACAGAAAGCCACGCGCCAGCGGGCTGAAGGCGACGAATGCAGCGCCGAGTTCCCGGCAGGCTTCAAGCACCGCGATCTCGGGGTTGCGCGTCCAGAGCGAATACTCGGTCTGCACCGCGGCGATGGGATGCACCGCATGCGCCCGGCGCAGCGTGGCGGCCGAGACTTCGCTCAGGCCGATGCTGCGGATCTTGCCGGCGCGCACCAGCTCGCCCAGGGCGCCCACGCTGTCTTCAATCGGCACCTGCTTGTCCCAGCGGTGCAGGTAGTACAGGTCGATCACGTCGGTCTGCAGGCGCCTGAGCGAATCCTCGCAGGTGGCGCGAATCGTCTCGGGCCGGCCGTCGATGACCCGCACCAGTTTGCCGTCGCCCGCCACATCGACACCCTGCATGCCGCACTTGCTGGCCAGGGTGAAGCGGCTGCGGTGTTTGGAAAGCACCTGGCCGACCAGTGTTTCGTTGGCGCCAAAACCATACAGTGTGGCCGTGTCGAACATCGTCACGCCGGCGTCCAGCGCGGCCAGCAGCACCCGCTCGCCCTGCTCGGCCGACACCGGCGCGCCGTAGGCATGGCTCAGGTTCATGCAGCCCAGGCTGATGGCGGAGACTTGGAAGGGGCCGAGTTTTCTGTGCTGCATTTGCTGTTCCTTGGTTTGCGCATTGAAAGAAAGGAACCGGCATGCACCGCCGTTTCACGGCGAATGCGCCCGGCTCCTTTTCAGGGAAGCTTTTGATCGCCCGTAGTTTAGGGGCGCGGCTTCACGCCGGGCAACAGCCAGGCGCATGGCCCCACGCTTCAATAACTCAATTGCGCCACCGAGCGCAGCGCCTCGGGCGTGGTGGCGGGAAAGCCAAAAAACTCCAGATAAGCCGGAATTTGCTCGAACAGCATGTCCGAGCCGATCTGCACCCGGCAGCCCCTGGCCTGGGCGGCGGCCAGGAACGCGGTCATCTCGGTCTTCATGACCACCTCGCCGACAAACGTGGAGGCCTCAAGCCGCGCAATGTCCATCGGCATCGGATCGCCGGCGTTCATGCCCATGGGCGTGGCGTTGACCACCAGGTCAAAACCGGCCGGGTCGTTGGCGCCGGTGCTGACCTGCAGCATCGGGTAATGCCTGCGCAGGCGTTCGGCCAGGCCTTGCTGCGCGTCGGCATGCACATCGAACAGGCTGATGGCGCCCAGTCCGGCAGCCGCCAGGGAGGCTGCAATCGCCGAGCCCACGCCGCCGCTGCCCACCACCAGCGCACGGGCGCCCTGCAGCGTCAAGCCCTTGCGCAGCACGCCGCGCACAAAGCCTTCGCCATCGAACATGTCGCCCTGCAACCGGCCGTCGGCCAGCCGCCGCACCGCATTGCAGGCCCCGGCAACCGCAGCCGACGGCAGGACTTCATCGAGCAGGGCCAGGGTTGCCACCTTGTGCGGCATGGTGATGAGCGCGCCCCGGATATTGGTCAGCTTGAACAGCGACCGCAGAAAATCCGGGTAATCCTGCGGCTGGCAGCCCATGGGCACCACGACCGCATTGACGCCGGATTTCTCGAACCACGGGTTGTAGATCATCGGCGCCTTGAAGGCGTGGGTCGGAAAGCCAATGTGCGCGATGAGTTCGGTGTTGCCGTTGATCATTTCTGGCCTGACTGCGCGCTCAAGACGCAAGACACGGCGGCCCGCAGCGCCAGCAGGTAGCTGTCCACGCCAAAGCCGCAAATCTGCCCCCGGACGATCTCGGCGAATACCGAGACATGCCGAAACGCCTCCCGCGCATGGATGTTGGACATGTGCAGCTCGACGACCGGGCAGGCCAGTATCGCCAGCGCGTCGCGGATGCCGTAGCTGTAGTGGGTCCAGGCACCGGCGTTGATCAGCACCGCGTCCACGCCGTCGGCATACGCCTGGTGGATGCGCTCGCACATCGCGCCTTCGCCGTTGGTCTGGAAGGCCTCGACCTCCGCGCCCAGTTCCCGGCCCAGCGCGGCCAGGCTGGCATTGATCTCGTCGAGCGTGACGGTGCCGTACTGCGCCGGGTCGCGCTTGCCGAACATGTTGTGGTTGATGCCATGCAGCATGAGGATTTTCATGATGATGAGGATTCCTTTGAAAAAGTTGATGGGGGCAATGCCTTGGCCGGCTTGGCCCGCATGGCAGCGGGCTGAAGGCTGCGGCGCTTCGTCAGGCCGCCTGGATTTCGATGATTTTTCCGGTCCTGGCCGCTTCGGCAATGCCTTCGGTCACGCGCAGGTTCTGCAGGCCGTCATGCGCGCTGACCAGCGGCTGGACCTGACCGCGAATGACCTGGACAAAGTGCTCCAGCTGGTGTTTGAGGGGGTCGTCCCGCACCATGCCGACCACGCCGGCCTCGAACGCCTTCCACCAGGAGCGGTCTTCGGGGCGCGGGTAGGTTTTCAGGCGCATCGTCGGCACCGACAGGCTGCCGTTGGTGCCGGCGATCACGTAGCAGTCCTCGTCCCCGTAGGTCGAGTAGGCCTTGTTTTCCTGCGAGGTCTGTTCCCAGCTACGCGGGCAGGCTGCCGTGTCGGACAGCATGAAGCTGCCCAGCATGCCATTGGCAAAGCGCAGGTTGATCGCCACCGTGTCCTCCACCGCGAAGCCGCGCGTGACATTCGACGAAAAAGCCTGCACTGCATGGACCTCGCCGCAGAGCATGCGCAGGTTGTGTACCTCATGGATCATGTTCAGCAGGACCGGGCCGCCGCCCGCCTCACGCCGCCACGGCGCGTCCAAAAAATAGCTGTCGGGCTTGAAGAATGTGGCGCTGCCCATCACTGCCACCAGCCGGCCAAGCTTGCCGGAATCGACCACCTCCCTGGCCTTGACCATGATCGGGCTGTGGGCGCGGTGATGGCCGATCAGCACCCTGGCGCCGGTATGCTGCACCAAGTCCACCAGGCGCTGACCTTCGGCCACGGTCGTGGCAATCGGCTTTTCCAGCAGGATCGGCAGGCCCGCCTCGATGCACTGCAAGGCTTGCGGCACATGCAGCGCATTCGGCGTCGCCAGGATCAGGCCGTCGGGGCGCTCTCTAGCCAGCAATTCGTCAATCGAGGCGTACAGTGGCACGCCGGCCTTGCTGGCCAAGCCAGCAGCGGCAGGCGACGGATCAACGATGGCGCTGAGTTCACAGCTCGGGCTGGCAAGGGCCGCGCCGATGTGGGCCTGGCCGATGTAGCCAGCGCCTGCCACGGCAATGCGGCTCTTGGTCATGTAGCGGCTGCCTGGGTTGGCGCGGTGCCGGACTACTTGCGGACCTTGGCCAGCTCGTCCTGCATCGCCTTGACGGTTTCCTGGCCCACCGACACCGAATACTTGGCAATCACCGGGCGCATCTTGTCGCGCAGCTTGGCAATTTCAGCGGGCGGCAGTTCGGTCACCTGCATGCCGGCCTTCTTGAGCTGCTCCAGCGTGCTGCCGGCGGCATCGCGCGAGGCCTGTCGCTGAAACTTGCTGGCCTCAACGGCGGCGTCGG
>JAQGNK010000515.1 GCA_028291905.1 Polaromonas sp. | reverse complement strand
AACAGCCGCGAGATGCGGCAAAAGCTTTTCGAGCAAGGCTGGAGGGTCGGCGACACATCAGCCGCCGCCCTGGCCCAGCGCATCAAGAGCGACACCACCGTGTATGGCGGCCTGATTGCCGAAAAAGTCATCAAGCTGGATTGAGCCAGGCCGACGCTTCATTGTGGCCGCTATTTTTTTGATAGCTGCCAGCGCAGAATTTACCTGCGCTACGGGCCATTTTCATCAAAAAATGTGCTCACATGGCACCGACGCTGCCGGTCACCGGCAGCACGATGCCGTTGATGTAGCTGCTGCACACCGGCGAGGCAAGGAAAACATAGGCTGGCGACAGCTCCTCGGGCTGGGCCGGGCGCTTCATGTCGGTATCCGAGCCGAACTTCTGGATGTCTTGGGCTGATTTGTCGGCCGGGTTCAGCGGCGTCCAGACCGGCCCTGGCGCGACCGCGTTGACGCGGATGCCTTTTTCAATCAGGTTGCTCGCCAGCGACTTGGTGAAAGCATGAATCGCGCCCTTGGTGGCCGAATAGTCGAGCAGCTTGGCGCTGCCCTCCAGCCCGGTCACCGAGCCGGTGTTGATGATGCACGCGCCCTTTTTAAGGTGCGGCAGCGCGGCCTTCGCCATGTGGAAGTAGCCGTAGATGTTGGTGCGCAGGGTTTCGTCGAAGCGTTCCTCGGTGATGTCCTCCAGCGACTCGGCATGCTCCTGGAAGGCGGCGTTGTTGACCAGAATGTCGAGCTTGCCGAATTCGCCGACGGTTTGTTCAACCGCCTGCCGGCAAAACGCCGCGTCCTTGACATCGCCCGGCATCAGGATGCAGCGCCGGCCTTCGGCCTCGATGCAGCGTTTGGTTTCCTCGGCGTCGGGATGCTCGTTGAGGTAGAGGATGGCCACGTCGGCGCCTTCGCGGGCGAACAGCACCGACACCGCCCGGCCAATGCCCGAGTCGCCGCCGGTGACCAGCGCGGTCAAGCCTTCGAGCTTGCCGCTGCCCTTGTAGCCGGGCGCCATGAACTTCGGCTGCAGTTCCATGTCCGCCTCAAGGCCGGGCTTTTCCAGGTGCTGCGCCGGCAGCGGCGGCTCGGGCTGGGTGTTCAGGCCAGCCTGCACGGCTTGTTCTTCGGCCTGCCCTTGCTGGGCGGATTGCTGTGATTGCTCGCTGTCCTTGCGGTCTTGCTGCTGCTGGATGCCGCGCTGCTTTTGCGCCACGGCTTCGGTATCGACGGCTGAATCGCCCTGGGAGGGGTTCGGCGGATTTTCTAGCATGGGGTGCTCCTGGCTGAATCAAAAAAGCCAATTTAGCGGGCGGATTTTTTTGCCTGCTGTAGGAGGGCGCCCCAAGTCTTTCCCGGCGTTAGCTGTGTCGGCGCTGGCGCCAGGCACAGCAAAAAATCCAATATGATCCGGCTCGCCTGATTTCAAAGATTGCAACTTTTACATGGACGCTGGATGAATATTGAATTTCCAAAGCATTGCACGGCAGTGCGGGTTACCTGGGCCATTTTCCTTGCGGCATTGCTGTCCATGCTGGCCGCCTGTGGAACACCCATGATGAAGCCCGATCAAGCGTTGGCCATCAAAAAAATTGGCATTGTTTCCCTTCTTCCGAGTGAATTGTCTTATCAGAAGATCGGCATCACAGTTTTCAATAATGAACGCGCCACAAGGCCTGTTGACAGTGCGTTCAACTCGGCAGCCCGAGCCAGCGCAGAGAATGCATTGAAAATCACCGGCCGAAATGTCATGCAACTTGAAGTGGATGTGCCGACACTTGCAAAACGTGTCAGGTCGGGTGCAATCATTTTTGACTCTTCTGCAGAGCGTATTCATGACGAACTGGGCGTCTTGATAAAAAAGCACAAGCTCGACGCCATCGTTCTCATTCTGGAGTCGTTTGATGCTGAAAACGGTATTAACGGCATTCGCATGTTTTTGCGTGCAGGCCTGAAAGAAATTAATACTGCTAATGCCATGCCTGATGTGACGACGCTGGTCGTTGACGCCAACATAAAAATGCTTGCAGGGCAGTCCAATAGAGTCTATTTCCCGGTGGCTCGGCCCGGAGGTCAACCTTGGGCATATCGTCTGGAGGAAAACCTGGATGTGGTCACGCACCAGCATGTCACCAACCTGATGCAGAAGGCTACCGCGTCTGCAGTTACCCAACACCTGCAGACAATGGGTTTCTGACAACCTCTGTGGTTTAAGGCGTAACAGAACGCGGGCAGTTCCCGGTCAGCAAGAAGATACGCACTCTTGCTGGTTTTTAATTCAGGACAACGCCGCCATGCCTACAGCAAACGGCCCGGCGTTTCCCCCCTTCATGCAGACCCGACACTTCCTCCAGCTCATCGCCATGTCCGCCCTCTGGGGCGCCTCGTTTCCGCTGCTGCGCATTGCCAGCCCCGCCTTCGGGCCGTGGGTGCTGGGCGGCTTGCGCTGCCTGCTGGCCGCCTGCGTGCTGACCGGCCTGATGCATGCGCTGCGCGAGCGCTGGCCGCCGCGCGCGGCCTGGCCCCGGCTGGCGCTGCTCAGCCTGCTGACCGTGGCCGCGCCTTTCGTGCTGTTCAACTGGGCCGCGCTGGTGATTCCGGCGGGGTATTCGGCGGTGCTGAACGCCACCGCGCCGCTGTTCGGCGTGCTAGGCGCGGCAGTGGCTGGCGAGGAAAAGCTCACGCTACGCAATCTGCTGGGCTGCGCGCTGGGCTTTGCCGGGGTGGCGCTGCTGGTGCAACTCGGCCCGGTGGCGGTCACGCCCCGGGTGGTGCTGGCGGCGCTGGCCTGCACGTTGGCCGCCGCCTGCTACGGCTTCGGCACGCTGCTGATGAAGCGCGCCACGATGGCTTATTCGCCGCTGCCCGCCTCGGCGGCGGTGCATGTGGCGGCCACGCTGCTGTTGCTGCTGCCAGCCGGCATCGCCGCGCCGCAGGCCGTGGTCACGCCGGGCGCCATCATGGCCGTGCTGGTGCTGG
>JAQGNK010000204.1 GCA_028291905.1 Polaromonas sp. | reverse complement strand
CGTGACCTGGCCGGACAGGCCCCATTGCCTCGCCAGGCCGGCATGCAGGCTGCCGCCGGGCGCGCTGCCCTCGACCAGGCGCGGCACGCAGGACAGGTCCAGCCCGCAGGCCGCCAGCATCGTCGGGCTCCAGCGGCGCTCGCCCACATCCAGCCACAGCGTGCCCGAGGCGTCGGACATCTCGCTCACCGCTTCGCCCGTCAGCTGCAGGCGCAGCCAGTCCTTGGGCAGCAGCACCTGGCGAATCTGCCCGAACAGCGCCGGCTCGTGGGCACGCAGCCACAGCAGCTTGGGCGCGGTGAAGCCGGGCATGGCCAGGTTGCCGGTAATCTGGCGCGACGCGGGCGCCAGCCGCTCCAGCTCGGCGCACTCGGCCTCGGCGCGGCCGTCATTCCACAGGATCGCCGGCCGCAGCACCCGTGCATCGGCGCCCAGCACCACCGCGCCGTGCATCTGGCCCGACAGGCCGATGGCGCGCACCTGGCGCCAGGCGCCGGGTGCCGTGGCGCGCAGCTGGGCCACGGCGCGCTCCAGCGCCTGCCACCAGTCCTGCGGCTGCTGCTCGCTCCAGCCGGGCCAGGGCCGCTGCAGCGTCAGCGGCGCATGGGCGCTGGCATGCACCCGGTGCGCCGCGTCGAGCAGCAGCAGCTTGAGGCTTGAGGTGCCCAGGTCGATTCCGAGGTACATGGCTTTTAGCGCCTGGCCCCGCGAAAGCGCCCGGCCGCCTGGCGGCGGTACTCGCTGGGGGTCATGCCCTTGATGTCCAGAAAGCGCCGGTTGAAATTGGCGATGTTGTTGAAGCCGACATCGAATCCGATGTTCGTGATGAACAGGTCTGACTCCATCAGCAGCTGGCAGGCGCGGTTGATGCGGACATGGTTGACGAAATCGGTGAAGGTGTTGCCGGTGGCGCGCCTGAAAAATCGTGAAAAGCCGCTTTCCGTCATCTGGTGCTCACGGGCCAGGTCGGCGGCCGACAGGGGCTCGGTCAGGTTGTCGGTGATGCGGCTGACGATGGCGTTGATCTGGTCCAGCTGGGTATCGTTGTCCACGCTTTGCAGCCGGGCGTTCGACAGCAGCCGGTAGTCGGTGCACTGGGCCAGCTCGCTCAGGAACTGGCAGAAAGCGCCCAGGCGGGCCAGCCCCTGGCTGCCCTTGATGCGCCGCCAGTGCGCCTCGGCCTGCGCCGACAGGCCGAAAAACTCAATGCCGTGCCGGGCGCGCTCCAGCAGCGGCAGCACCTCGCGCAGCTCGGAAATCTGCCCGGCCGCGGCTGCAATCGGCGCATGCTGGAACTGGATCACCAGGTCGCGCTCGGCCACGCCGCCCTCGGGCAGGTCCATGGTGACCCAGTTGTGCGGCAGCCGTGGCCCGGTCAGCACCAGATGGCCCGGATGGAACTGGCCGATCCAGTCGCCGACGAAGACCTTGCCTGATGTGGCGGTGATGAGGTGAAGCTCGTACTCGTCATGGTGGTGCCAGCGCGCCAGCGGCGTCGGGTAGCCGTGCGCCAGGCAGCGCACGAACCCGGCTTCGTCGGGCGGCTCGTAGCCCAGCGTGGTCGAGCGGCTGAAGTCGCGCTCCAGCTCGGGCTTGGGTTGGCGTGGCGAGGTGGCCATGGCGTGCTCTGATGGGAAAAATTCTCAGGACATCACGCTGCCGCCGTCAACATTGAGCGTCTGGGCGGTGATGTACGAGGCTTCGTCGCTGGCCAGGAAGACGGCGGCGCCGCAGATGTCGGCCGGCGCGCCCATATAGCCCAGCGGCACCGCCAGGCCGACCTGCTTCTGCTTTTCGCCCAATGGCAGGTTTTCATAGCGGGCAAACAGCGCATCGACATGCTTCCACATCGGCGTGGCGATCACGCCGGGCGCAATGCCGTTGACCCGGATCTTGTGCGGCGCCATGGCCAGCGCGGCGCTCTGGGTGTAGCTGATGACGGCTGCCTTGGTGGCGCAATAGTGCGACACCAGCGCCTCGCCGCGCCGGCCGGCCTGGGAAGCCATGTTGATGACCGCGCCGCCCTGCACCTGCTGCACCACCATCTGCGCCAGCACCTTCTGCATGACGAAAAAAGCCCCCTTGACGTTGACCGCGAACATCCTGTCGTACATCGCCTCGTTGCTCTCTAACAGCGGCGCCATGTCGAAGATGGCCGCGTTGTTGAACAGCGTGGTGATGGGGCCGAAGCGCTGCTGCGCCGCGCCGACCAGCGCGTCGATCTGCGCCAGCTGGCTCACGTCGGCTGGCAGGTAGTGCAGGCTGTCGGGGTGGGCTGCCAGCAGCGCGGCCAGCTCGGGCGCGGGCTGCAGGTTGATGTCGGCCACCGTGCAGCGCGCGCCTTGCGCCAGATAGGCAGCGGCGACAGCCAGGCCGATGCCGCCTGCCGCGCCGGTCAGGAGGGCATGCTTGCCTTGCAGGCGAAGGCTGGCGGCTGGATTCATGGTTGATGGTCCTTGATGAAGTGTTCGACTCGGGCGAACGCCGTGCGCAGCGCGCCCAGCAGGCGTTCATCGCCGGCCAGGCTGCCCCACAGCGGCGCATCGGCGCAAAAAGCGGCCACCGGATCGGCGGCCTCGCAGATCGCATGGGCCACGGCGGGGTCCATGGCCTGGTCCTGGTAGGCATGGCCCAGCTGGCCGGCATGCCAGCGCTGCAGGTAGGCCAGGAACAGCGCCGGCAGCATCGCCACGCTGCCAATCGGCTCGCCCCGCCCCAGGCGCTCGCGCACCGTCGGCGCGATAAAACCGGGCACCTTGGAAAAGCCGTCCATCGCCACGCGCTGGTTGGTGTCCAGAATCGCCGGGTTGCCGAAGCGCTCCAGCACCACATCGCGGTAGGCCGCCAGGTCAAGCGGGCTGGGATGCTCGGGGGTGTCGAGCACCGGCATCACGTCGTCGGTCACATAGTCATGGGCGAACTGGCGGATGGCGGCGTCCTGCACGCCTTCGTGAATGAACCGGTAGCCCGCCAGCGTGCCGGCCCAGGCAATACAGCTGTGGGTGGCGTTGAGCAGGCGAATCTTGGCCTCTTCATGGGCCTGCACCGACGCCACCATTTCCACGCCCACGCTTTCCCAAGCCGGGCGCCCGGCGATGAAGTTGTCTTCAATCACCCACTGAATGAAGCTTTCGGCCATCAGCGCGGCCGGGTCGGTCACGCCCGTGGCAGCTTTTACCCGCTCGGCCACGGCTGGCGTGGGGCGCGGGGTGATGCGGTCCACCATGGCATTGGGGCTGCGGGTGTTGTCCTTCATCCAGTGCAGCAGCGCCGCATCGCCCGTCAGTTCAAGAAACTGCATCAGGCCGGCGCGCACGCGGTCGCCGTTGTGCCGCAGGTTGTCGCAGTTCAGCAGCGTGACCGGCCCGGCGCCGGCCAGCATGCGCGCCTTCAGGATGGCGGTAAGCGCACCGTAAATCGTGCTGCCGGCCAGCCCCCGGCGTGCCAGCGCGATGTCGGCGCCCAGGTCGGCAAAGCCCAGGTCGAGCCGGTCCCTGGCATCGAGGTAGTAGCCGGCCTCGGTGACGGAGAACGAGATGATGCGGGTGCCAGCGTCCGCGCCTAGGCGAACCAGCCCGCTCAGCGCGCTGTCGTAGGGCACCACGGTCTGCAGCGAGGTGATGCGGGTGTAGCTGCGTTCGCCCTGGGGGGTGACGGTTTCCAGGGTGTAGGCGCCGTTCTGCTCGATGAGCGCCTGAATGGTGCCCTCCATGTCGGGGCGGATGTTGCCGCCCGCCAGCACCCAGCGCCGGTCGCCTTTTTGCTGCAGCTGGTGCAGGTACACGGCCTGGTGCGCCCGGTGGAATGAGCCCAGCCCCAAATGAAGCATGGTCAGGGGTAAGGCGGTTTGCGTGCTGCTCTGCATGGTGTGGAAAAAAGAGAAGTTCAGAAAAAAATTCGCGCTCAGTGCGCCTGCGCGGAGCGCGTCTGGGCGGGGCGTGTGACCCGGCCCTGGGCATCGAAGACATGGGCCGCGGCGCCGTCGATCTGCACGCCCACGGCCTCGCCCGCCCGCAGGGACGTGCGCGCATTCTGGCGCGCCACCAGCTGCGCGCCCTGGGAGGTGCTGACGTAGATCAGCGTCTCGGCGCCCAGCGCTTCCACCAGCTCAACCTTGCCCTGCACCATGCCCTCGCCGGCAGCGCACAGCCTGACGTTTTCAGGGCGCAAGCCGACAAAGCCGCCGGGCGCCACCGGTAGCCCGGTGAAGCCCTGCAGCGCCGGCAGATCGGCGGCGGCCACCACATTCATCTGCGGCGTGCCGATGAACTGGGCGACAAACTGGTTGGCGGGCCGGTCATACAGCTCCAGCGGCGTGCCGACCTGCTCGATCTGGCCATCGCGCAGCACCACCACCCGGTCGGCCAGCGTCATCGCCTCGACCTGGTCGTGCGTGACGTAGATCGTGGTGGCGCCCAGGTCGCGGTGCAGCTTGGCAATCTCGATGCGGGTCTGGCCGCGCAAGGCGGCGTCCAGGTTGGACAGCGGCTCGTCGAACAGGAACACCTTGGGCGCCCGCACGATGGCGCGGCCAATCGCCACGCGCTGGCGCTGGCCGCCCGACAGCGCCTTGGGGGTGCGGTCGAGGTAGTCGGTCAGGTTCAGGATCTTGGCGGCGCGGCCGACTTTTTCCTGGATGACGGCCGGGTCCACCTTGGCCAGCTTAAGGGCAAAGCTCATGTTCTCGAACACGCTCATGTGCGGATACAGGGCGTAGCTCTGGAACACCATGGCCAGGTCGCGCTTGCTCGACGGCAGGTGGGTGATGTCGCGGCCGTCGAGGTGCAGCGAGCCGCTGCTGATCGCCTCCAGGCCGGCGATGAGCCGCAGCAGGGTTGATTTTCCGCAGCCCGAGGGGCCGACGAACACCACGAATTCGCCCTGCTGGATGTCAAGGTCGATGCCCTTGATGACGCGGTGCTCGCCGAATTTTTTCTCGACGCCGCTGAGTTTGACGTAGGCCATGAAAGAGTCTCCGGTAGGGATGGTTATTTGACGGCGCCGAAGGTCAGGCCCTGCACCAGCTGCTTCTGGCTGAACCAGCCGAACACCACGATGGGCGCGATGGCCATCAGGGAGGCGGCCGACAGCTTGGCCCAGAACAGGCCTTCCGGGCTGGAATACGAGGCGATCAGGGTGGCCAGCGTGCCGGCCTTGGCGGCGCTCAGGTTGAGCGACCAGAAGGCTTCGTTCCAGCTCAGTACCAGGCACAGCAGCCCGGTGGAGGCCAGGCCGCCCATGCTCAGCGGCAGCAGCACTTGGCGAAATTCCTGCCACAGCGTCGCGCCGTCCATGCGCGATGCCTCCAGGATTTCATGCGGGATTTCCTTCAGGTGCGAATACAGCATCCACACCATGATGGGCAGGTTGCTCAGGGTGAACACGATCACCAGCGCGGTGCGCGAAT
Source organism: Polaromonas sp. (assembly GCA_028291905.1). GTDB lineage: Bacteria > Pseudomonadota > Gammaproteobacteria > Burkholderiales > Burkholderiaceae_C > Polaromonas. The sequence goes on along the minus strand of JAQGNK010000204.1, from coordinate 10,426 downwards.
CCAGCAGGCCGGAGGTTTGCGCCAGCACATAGATCGGCACCAGCGCCCCCACCGCCGGCATCATCTTGGTCGAGAGCATCCACATCAGGATGTCCTTGGTGTACTTGCCCTTGAAAAAGGCCATCGAATAGGCCGCTGGGAAGGCCAGCATCAGGCCCACCACGGTCGAGGCCACGCTGGTGATCAGGGAATTTTTGGCATAGAGAAGGTAGTCGCTGCGTTCCTGCACGATGGAAAAATTCTCCAGCGTCGGTGAAAAGACCAGCAGCGGCGGCACCGAGATCGCCTGCAGCTCGGTCTTGAAGGCGGTCAGCATCAGCCAGCCCAGCGTGAAAAACAGCAGCAGCGTCACACCCCAGGCGGTGAGCGTGCGCAAGGCCTGAAACGCCATGATCTTGAAAGAATTGGTCATCTAAGGCTCACTTGTCGAGGTTTTTTCCGACCATGCGGATCAGCAGCACGGCGGCGATATTGGCCAGCACCACTGCGAACAGCGCGCCCGCCGAGGCCACGCCGGCATCGAAGTTCAGCAGGGCCTGCTTGAAGATCAGGAACGCGATGTTGGTGCTGGCATCGCCCGGCCCGCCGCCAGTGGTGATGTAGATTTCGGCGAATACGCTGAGCAGGAAGATCATCTCGATCATCACCACCACCGCCACCGAGCGGCCCAGGTGCGGCAGGTACAGGTAGCGCAGCTGCTGCAGGTAGGTGGCGCCGTCCATGCGCGAGGCTTCGAGCTGCTCGCGGTCCATGCTTTGCAGCGCGGTGATGAAGATCAGGGTTGCAAACGGCAGCCACTGCCACGACACGATCAGGATCACGCTGAGCAGCGGCCAGTCGGTCAGCCAGTCCACCGGGGTGGCGCCAAAGAACAGCCAGACCTGGGCCAGCACGCCGTAGATCGGGTTCATCATCATGTGCTTCCACAGCAGCGCATTGACCGTGGGCATGACGAAAAAAGGCGAGATCAGCAGGATGCGAACCAGGCCCCGGCCGGCAAAGGGCTCATCGACCAGCAGCGCCAGCAGGATGCCGCCGATGACCGTGATCAGGATGGCGCTGCCGAGCAGCAGCAGCGTGTTCATGACCGCCGTGCCGAACGACGGGTCAGTCATGAAATATTCAAAATTTTCCAGCCCTATGAAACCGGACTGGTCAGGCTGCATCAGGTTGTAGCGGATCACCGAAAAATACAGCGTCATCACCAGCGGCACGATCATCCAGAGGAAGAGCGTGACGACAGCGGGCGCCAGCAGGACGCGGGGAAGGAATCGGTTCATGGCGTGGGCCTTCTGAAAGGAAGCGGCGCGCGGCTGTCAGCCCCGCGCCGCCCAGGGCTTCGTCTGCGAGTTGCCAAGATGGGCAAGACGAAGGGCTAGTGCTTACTTGTAGTAGCCAGCCTTCTTCATTTCACGCTCGGCCGCAACCTGCGAGGCCTTCAGTGCCGCATCCACCGTCGATTTGCCCGCCAGCGCGGCGCTCATCTGCTGGCCCACCGTGGTGCCGATGGCCTGGAACTCGGGAATGGCCGCGTACTGCACGCCGACATACGGGCTCTTGGGCAGGGTGCTGTCAGACGGATTGGCGCTGTCGATGGCGGCTTTTTCGGCGGCGGCGAAACGCGCCACCTTCAGAAACTCGGGATTGGCGTAGGTGCTCTTGCGGGTACCGGTCGGCACATTGCCCCAGCCGACGTCCTTGCCGATCAGGTTGATGTAGTCCTTGCTGGTGGCCCAGGTCACGAACTTGGTGGCGGCATCGACCTTTTTCGAGCCTGCCGGAATCGCCAGGGCCCAGGCCCAGAGCCAGTTGGCGCCCTTGGGCGTCACCGCTGTCGGCGCCTGCGCAAAGGCCACCTTGTCGGCCACCTTGGACTGCTTGGGGTCGGTGATGAACGAGGCGGCGATGGACGCGTCGACCCACATGCCGCACTTGCCTTCGTTGTACAGCGCCAAAATCTCGTTGAAGCTGTTGGCCGATGAGCCGGGCGGGCCGTAGTTCTTCAGCAGATCGACATAGAAGTTGATCGAATCCTTCCAGGGCTTCGATTCGAGCTGGGGCTTCCAGTTCATGTCGAACCACTGGCCGCCGTTGGTGTTGACCAGCGTGCTCAGGAAGGCCATGTTGTCGCCCCAGCCGGGCTTGCCGCGCAGGCAGATGCCATAGACGCCGTTCTTGGGGTCGTGGATCTTGGCCGCCAGGTCTTTCACCTCGGCCCAGGTGGGCTTGTCGCTCACCTTCACGCCGGCCTTGTCGGCCAGGTCCTTGCGGTACATCAGCATCGAGCTTTCGCCGTAGAACGGCGCCGCGTACAGCTTGCCGTCCACCGACAGGCCGTTGCGCATGGCCGGCAGCAGGTCGTCCACATCGTAGGCGGCATTGGTCTTGAGCTCGGTCAGCCAGCCCTTCTTGCCCCAGATCGGGGTTTCGTACATGCCGATGGTCATCACGTCGAACTGGCCGCCCTTGGTGGCGATGTCGGTGGTGACGCGCTGGCGCAGCACGCCTTCTTCGAGCGTGACCCACTTGAGCTTGATGTCGGGGTTGGCCGCTTCGAACGCCTTGGTGTGCTTTTGCATCTCGACCATGTGGCCGTTGTTCACGGTGGCAATCACGAGTTCGGTCGCGGCATGCGCGGCAGTGCAAAGCGACAGGGCCAGGGCGGCGGTGGCAGTAAGGCGAGTCATGGGGTGCATCGAAATGTCTCCTTGTTTATTAGGGGCGGAACGCGCTGGTCAATGCGCTGCCAATGCTTGCACTGACTTAGTGAACGATACTGATCTTCTCTTGCCGCATGCATACTTAAAGCAGGCTCATCAGTATTCAATTTCACTGATGGCCTAGGATTTATACCTAGTGGCGCTCATTCTGTATTGAAACGCGCATCAGCCTGAGCCAATTTCCCCATTCAGCGGCAAGCCCTGCGCCTAACGGCATGAAAAAACCATAAAAATAGTAGGAGCTGGCCTTTACTTTTTGCTTGAAAAAGGCTTAGCCCCCTAAAATGTCCGCATTGCCTGCCTTCGCGGGCGCTACTGGAGATGACTCATGACTGAGAACGTTCGGACTTACGGCTACGACGGCCTGGCGCCATCAGCCGAGCAACGCAACAAGGTAATGCGCAACACCTACTGGCTGCTGGCGCTCAGCATGCTGCCGACGATAGCCGGCGCCTGGCTGGGCGTGGCAACCGGCATTACCCAGTCCCTGAGCGGCGGGCTGGGGCTGATCGTCTTCCTGGGCGGCGCCTTCGGCTTCATGTATGCCATTGAAAAGACCAAGAACTCGGCGGCGGGCGTGCCGGTGCTGCTGGGCTTTACCTTCTTCATGGGCCTGATGCTCTCGCGCATGATCGGCATGATCCTGGGCTTCAGCAACGGCTCGCAGCTGATCATGACCGCGATGGCCGGCACGGCCGGCGTGTTCGTGGTGATGGCCACGCTGGCCAGCGTGATCAAGCGCGACCTTTCCGGCATGGGCAAGTGGCTCTTCGTCGGTGCCCTGGTGGTAATGGTCGGCGGCATCGTCAACGTGTTCGTCGGCTCGACCGCCGGCATGATGGCGCTGTCGGTTGCGGTGATCGGCATTTTCAGCGCCTACATGCTGTATGACCTGAAGCAGATCCTGGACGGCGGTGAAACCAACTACATCAGCGCCACGCTGGCCCTGTACCTGGATATCTTCAACGTGTTCCAGGCTCTGCTGGCCTTGCTAGGCATCATGGGCGGCGAACGCGAGTAAACGCTTTTGTGCGTTGAATAAAAAAGGGCCTTGAAGGCCCTTTTTTCATGGATGCCGCGCGCTGGAAAGCGGTCACGCAACCCGCTCGAAAACGGCCATTGACTCCACATGCGCCGTATGCGGGAACATGTTGACCACCCCGGCCGCCGTGCAGCGATAGGCGCCGCTGGCCTCCAGCACGCCGGCATCGCGCGCCAGCGTGGCCGGGTTGCAGCTCACATAGACGATGCGGCTGGGCAGCGTCCAGCCGTCCAGCGCCAGGCTCTGCTGGTGCACGCCGTCGTCACAGGGAACGCCGGTCACGATCTGCTGGTGCAGCGCGGCCAGCGACTTGAACAACTCAAACGCGCCCTCGCGCGGCGGATCGACCAGCCACTTGTCGGCCCGGCCGTCCTTCACCAGCAGCGCCGGCGTCATCTCGAACAGGTTCCTTGCTACGAATTGTGTAGCTGCCAGCGCAGGCCGTGTCTGCGCTGCGGCCCTGTTTCTTTCATAATTCTGGCGCGATCGGGCGACCAGCACCTCGCTGCCCTCAATGCCCAGCACTTCGCGCGCCTGCGTCGCCAGCGGCAAGGTGAAATTGCCCAGCCCGCAAAACCAGTCGATCACCCGTTCGGTCGGCTGCACGGCCAGCAGCTTGAGCGCCCGCGACACCAGTACCTGGTTGATGTGCGGGTTGACCTGGGTGAAATCGGTCGGCTTGAACGGCATGGTGATGCCGAACTCGGGCAGGCCGTAGCTCAGTTCCTGCCCCGCCACCGGCTCGTTGAGCAGCTTCACCGTGTCCAGCCCGCCTGACTGCACCCACCACTGCACGCCCGCGCCCGCATGCGCCGCCGCGAAGTCCCGCAGCCGGTCGGCGTCGGCGGCGCTCAGCGGCTCCATGTGGCGCAGCACCAGCGCCGTCACCGCGTCGCCGCAGGCCAGCTCGATCTGGGGGATGGTTTCGCGGGCGTCCATGCTGCCGATCAGCCCGCGCAGCGGCACCAGCATGTCGCTGACGTGCTGCGGCACCACATGGCATTCGGTCATGTCGGTCACGTAGGCGCTCTTGCGCTCGTGGAAACCCACCAGCACCGTGCCTTTCTTGCGCACGAAGCGCACCGACAGCCGGGCGCGGTAGCGGTAGCGCCAGGCCGGCCCTTCTATCGGCCGGAGCATGTTGCCGGCCTTCACCTTGCCGATGAAGCGCAGGTTGTCTTCGAGCACCCGCTGCTTGACGGCGACCTGCGCGCCGATATGCAGGTGCTGCATCTTGCAGCCGCCGCAGGCGCCAGTGTGCATGCCGAAGTGCGGGCAGGCCGGCCGCACCCGCTGCGACGATTCCTGGTAAATGGCGGTCAGCGTGGCCTTTTCAAAGCTGCTTTTCTTGCGATAGACATTGGCCGTCACCTGCTCGAAAGGCAGCGCTCCTTCGATGAAGACGACCTTGCCGTCGGCCCGGTGGGCAATGCCCTGGGCCTCGATGTCGAGCGACTCGACGGTGAGCAGGTCGAGCGGATAGTCCCTGGCCTCGGCCGGCTGGAGGGGAAGTTCTTGCGTCTTTTCGGTCATTGCCGCATTGTCTCAGGCTGCAGTACCATTTCAAGCCCGAACGGCGCAGGGAGGACCGCATGGAACTGAGAATCTGCATCGACGTTGACGACATGGCGCGCGCCATCGCGTTCTACACCGACGGCCTGGGCCTGCGGGTCGGACGGCGGTTTGACAGCGGTTTTGTCGAACTGCTGGGCGCCAGCAGCCCGATTGACCTGCTGCTCAATGCAGCCGGCACGCTCCCGAACCCAGCCCAGCCGCAAGCCCGCAGCTACCAGCGCCACTGGACGCCGGTGCATCTGGATTTCGTGGTCGATGACATCGAGGCGGTGGCGGCGCGGCTGCAACAGCTCGGCGCCGTGCTGGAAATACCGCCAAGCGACCGCGCCTGGGGACGCATCGCCGGGCTGGCCGATCCTTTCGGGCACGGGATTGATTTATTGCAGTTCAAGGGCCAGGGTTATGACGCGCTGGTGGAGCCGGGCTGATTGAATTACTGACTAGCTGACGAATGACCTGGAGCAGTTGAATTCAAAACAGGATTTGCTCCTGTTTTGATAGCTGCTTGCGCAGGTAATTCATGCGCTGCAAGCCGATTTTTCTTAAATTCAACCCGCCCTACCCTGCGATGGCCGCGCTTGGCTATGGCAAAGCTTTTTCTTTGCGCTATGGGTCGGTTGAAACGAATTCGCTCTACTGTCGAGAATGAGCAACCACGGAGTGTGGCACTATCTTTAATGCAGCAAGCTATCCAATAGGGACGAGGATAAATGACATTTTTTCAATTGAATCTGCCACGCTATACCGCAGCGCATTGCGGTATGCATTGAGTAAGGTTGCGGCATTGCCACGCACCTCGCTATGGTCACAGCCTGGCTCTTTCTGGATGGGTGCATTCCTACTTGCGGAAGCTCCGTTGGGCTTGGTTTTCGCACTTTTATCGCCACAACAGCGCGAGGTACTGGCGAACTACGCATTCTTTACGCCATTCGGCATTGCACTAACAATTGTCTCTTCCGCTGTGCTTGGTTTAACGGTGGGTTGGATCGGCCATTTCTTGGGGTTTGGTGAGTGAGAGATTCAACCGGCTACTCATCGGCCGCCAGCCAGACTAGTTGGTCAAGCCGCAGCCTATAAGCTGTGTTTGTTGCTACGCTCTATGCTTCGCACTGGGACCCAACTTCCCATAAACGTTAAATCACTCACGTCCATTGGATGGTCTTCACTCACCTGCACACCATCTGACGAAGCAGTAAAAAAGGGGAGCCCAGCCTACGCCGGACTCCCCATTCATCGCTGCTGCCAGCGCCGATTACTGGCTGGCTGACCGCGGCGGCAAGTATTTCGCCGGATCGACCGGTTTCCCCTGGCGGCGGATCTCGAAATGCAGCTTGACCTTTTCAGAGTCGCTGTTGCCCATCTCGGCGATCTTCTGGCCCTTCTTCACCGTCTGGTCTTCCTTGACCAGCAGCGTCTTGTTGTGGGCGTAGGCGCTCATGAAGGTATTGTTGTGCTTGAGGATGACCAGGTTGCCGTAGCCGCGCAGGCTGTCGCCGGCGTACACCACGCGGCCGTCGGCCGACGCCAGCACCGGCGCGCCGGCCTTGCCTGAAATATCGAGCCCCTTGTTCTTTGCCTCGTCAAAGCCCGCCACCAGCGTGCCCTGGGCGGGCCAGATCCAGCCCACGTCCTCGTCGCTGGCCGGCGGCGGCGCCGTGGGCTGCACGCCGTTGTTGCTCAACGCCGCGCCGGGCCGGCTCGCGCCGACGGGCGGGACGGGCGCGACCGCCATGCCGCCGGGCGTGACGGGCCGCGTCACCACCTGGGCACCGTCGCCGTTGGGCGGCACCACCCGCAGCACCTGGCCGACCTCGATCAGGTTCGGGTTTTCAAGGCCGTTCCAGCGGGCGATGTCGCGCCAGTTCTGGCCGGTCTCCAGGCCGATGCGGATCATGGTGTCGCCGGGCTTGACCATGTAGTAACCCGGCTTGCCGGCGTTCTCGGCGCCAGGCAGGGGCGGCTTGATCTCGGCGCCTGGCCGCGTCGTGCCGGTGCCCCGGTCTTCCACGGGCACATTGCCCAGCGAGCGGGTTCCGCAGCCAACCGCCAGCAGCAAGGTCGCGGCCAGGGCGCAGGGCAGCGCCAGCCGGGAAGCCCAGGCAGCGCGGTCAGGGCTTCCCGAGGCAGGAAACGAGGCATTCCTGAGTGAAGCTAGATTTTTATGCATTAATTCTTTCATCGAAAACTGATCTCGGTTTGAAGCCTCCCCTGTAGGGAGGCGGAATTTATTTTGGGGAGAAGCCAGGCTCCTCCGGATTCGCTCCGGCCCCGGCGTAAAGCGTGGATTGAAACACCCTTGATGCCGGACTGATGCTGGCCTGCCATAGGCAAGTCCAAAGCTCAGCCGATCCCTGATTTTAAAGGGACAAAATGCACCGCCTCCAGTAAAGTCTGGCGCAGCCCCTGGGGCGTCTTGTCGATAACCACCAGCGCCTGCGCGCCGCTGGCGTCCTGCAGCGGCGCAACCAGGCGCCCGCCGACGGCCAGCTGGTCGGTCCAGGCCACGGGAATGGCGTCGCCGCCGGCAGCGGCAATGATGGCGGCATAGGGCGCGCCCTTGACGAAGCCAGCCATGCCGTCGCCGAACAGCAAATGCACATTGGCCAGCCGCAGGGTGCGCAGGTTTTCCCGCGCCTTGTCGTGCAGGCCGCGCAGCCGCTCAATGCTGTACACCTCGGTGGCCAGGTAGCTGAGCAGCGCGGCCTGGTAGCCGCAGCCGGTGCCGATTTCCAGCACCCGCCCGAGCTTGCCGCTGGCGTCCGTCAAGCCCTGCTGCAGCAGCTCAAGCATGCGGGCCACGACATTGGGCTTGGAGATGGTCTGCCCGAAGCCTATCGGCAGGCTGGTGTCTTCATAGGCCATGCCAGCCAGCGCGGTATCGACAAAATGGTGGCGCTGCACCGCCCCCAGCGCCGCCAGCACCTGCGCGTTCTGCACGCCCTGCTCTGCCAGCAGGCGCACCATGCGGGCACGCACGGCCGAGTCCAGCCCCAGGCCGCCCGAGGCACCGGCCTGAAACGGTCTTTTAAGGTCATTTTGGCCTGCAGCGCTTGTGCCTCTTACAGCGGCAGCTATTTTTTTGGGAGCAAATGGATTGCTCTTATCGGTATTGAGCCGCACCGGGAACGCGGGGCGCGAGCCGGCTGAAGCCGCTTTGCCGGCGGCGTCGTAAGGCGGCTTTAACGGGCTCTTCATGCAATCCCTTTTTCAGTGCTGGTGGCTCAGCCGGGCTGCCGCCTGCGTCCAGTGGCCCAGCCGTTCATGGTCGGTCAGGTCCACCTGCAGCGGCGTGATCGACACAAAGCCATGGGTGGTGGCATGAAAGTCGGTGCCCTCGCCGGCTTCCTTGGCCGGGCCGGCGCCGCCGATCCAGTACATCGACTCGCCGCGCGGGCTGGTCTGCACAATGACCCGCTCGGCCGCATGGCGCCGGCCCAGCCGGCAAACCTTGAAGCCCTGGGTTTCGCCGGCCGGCAGATTGGGAATGTTGACATTGAGCAGCCAGGGCGGAATGGTCGGCTGCGCGCCGTGCGCCACTGCTTCGAGCGACGGCATTAGCTGCTCGACCAGGTTGCGTGCCTGCCGCGCCGCCACGTCGATGAAACCCCAGCCCTTTTCGGTCTGCGAGAACGCAATGGCCGGAATGCCGAACAGATAGGCCTCCATAGCCGCGCCGACGGTGCCCGAGTAGATCGTGTCGTCGCCCATGTTGGCGCCGTTGTTGATGCCCGACACCACCAGGTCGGGCCGGTAGCCCAGCAGGCCGGTCAGGGCGATGTGCACGCAGTCGGCCGGCGTGCCGTTGATATAGCGAAAGCCGTTGGCCGCCTCCTGCACATACATCGGCGAATGCAGCGTCAGCGCGTTGGACTTGGCGCTGTTGTTCTGCTCTGGCGCCACCACCTCGATATCGACATTGGGAAGGGTTTTAAGGGCTTCGTAGAGGGCAACGATGCCGCTGGCCTGGTAGCCGTCGTCGTTGCAGATCAGAATTTTCATGGCTTGATTCTACGGTCACGCCAGAGACAGACGGCGCGGGTTTTCAGGGGTGGCAAGCGGCCTGCCTTGCCTATGATGCATCTCTCGATACGGCGTCATCGGGCAGGCTCGCTGCCGGCCGGATGCCGGCTTTTTCACCCATCCCTGGAGACTTCCCATGCATGCCTGGCTTTGCGAAAACCCCACCGGCGTCGATGCCTTGACCTGGAAAGAGCTGCCCACGCCCGAGCCCAAGGCGGGCGAGGTGCTGATCGAGATCAAGGCGGCGAGCCTGAACTTTCCCGACCTGTTGATCGTGCAGAACAAGTACCAGATGAAGCCGCCGCTCCCTTTCGTGCCCGGCTCGGAATATGCCGGCGTGGTGCGCGCTGTCGGCGAAGGCGTGACGCACCTGAAGGTCGGCCAGGATGTCGCCTGCCTGTCGGGCACTGGCGGCTTTGCCACCCACACGATAGCGCCGGCCGCGCTGTGCATGCCGCTGCCGGCCGGTTTTCCGTATGTCGATGCGGCCGCCTTCATCATGATCTACGCCACCTCGCACCATGCGCTGGTGGACCGGGCGCAGCTGAAGGCCGGCGAAACCGTGCTGGTGCTGGGCGCTGCCGGCGGCGTCGGCACCTCGGCCATCCAGATTGCCAAGGCGCTGGGCGCCAGGGTCATCGCCGCCGCCTCGACCGATGAGAAATGCGAACTCTGCAAATCGATCGGCGCCGACGCCACCATCAACTACGGCAAAGAGGATTTGCGCGAAGCCATCAAGGCATTGACCGTCGGCAAGGGACCGGACGTGATCTACGACCCGGTGGGCGGCGAGCTGGCCGAGCCGGCGTTCCGCTCCATTGCCTGGCGCGGCCGCTACCTGGTGGTGGGCTTTGCCGGCGGCAGCATTCCAGCGCTGCCGCTGAACCTGACGCTGCTCAAGGGCGCGTCCATCGTCGGCGTGTTCTGGGGCGGCTTTGCCAAGAACGAGCCCAAGGCGAACGCCAGCGCCATGGCCGAGCTGGCGCAGTGGTACGCGGAAGGAAAGATCAAGCCGGTGATCGAATGCACCATTCCAATGGCCGAACACAAGTCGGCCTATGCCCACAAG
>JAQGNK010000203.1 GCA_028291905.1 Polaromonas sp. | reverse complement strand
TCCGCGACCTATTTTCAAGCATCAAATAGGCCGCTGGCGCAGGTAGTTATTGCGCAAGCAGCTATTGATTCAGTAGCAAAGATTCATCAGGCAATTCAATGCCTTCATTCAAAGCCAGGGTGATGCCACGCTGGCGCGATGCCCAGGGATATTTCAGAAGGTATGCGTGATGCCCAGGCTCACGCCGTTCGACGTGGACTTGTTGCTTGCGCCCAGGTAATTGCCCTTCCAGTGCGTCTTGTCGAGCTCCAGGAACACCCGGCTGCGCCGGGAGAACTTGTACTCCGCGAAGGCCAGCAGGCGGTTGAAGCCGTCGTCTGCCTGCGCTGTGCGGCTGTGGTTGACCTTGTAGTAGCCCGCGAGCACGTCCACGGCAGGCGTGACCGCGTAGTTGACACCGGCCGAGAGCAGCCGGTTGCGGGTGACCGCTGTGGCCGACGTTTCGCCCCGGTTGTAGCCGGCGTTGGCCATCACGCGCAGCGCGGGCAGCGCCAGCCAGCTCGCGCCCAGGTTCGCGGCCTGCAGCTCGCGGTCGTTGGCGTCGCGAAAGGTGGTGTAGGCGCTGGTGGCCGAAAAGCTGCTGGAAATGTAGTCCAGCCCCAGGCCGACCGAGCGCTGCCTGGAGGCGTCCCCTGCCGTCTCGCCAAAGCTGTACATCGCGCGTGCCACCACCGGCCCGAAAGGCTTGGCGTACTTGACGGAGTTGTTGACACGGTTGGACGAGCCGGTCGAGGCGGTGGTGCCGAACTCGATGCCCAGCTGGTGGCCGGTGAGGCTGGTCACCTGGATGTTGGGGTTCAGCCCGGCAAAGCGCAGGCCGATGGCATCGACCACACCCACCGAATCGGCTACCAGGGTATTCTGACGGCCCGCCGTCACGGTGCCCCAGCCGCCGGCCAGGCCAATGACCGAGGCGCGGTCAAAGAACGTGGCGGTGTTGGCCGACGCGCCCGTATCGACGTTGATGCCCGACTCCACATTGAAGAACGCGCGCAGCCCGCCGCCCAGGTCCTCGGAGCCGCGCAGGCCCCAGCGGCTGGTCGGGCCGACGCCACTGGCCACGGTGGTCGTGTTCAGCGGGGAGCGTGCATACGTGCTCGTCAATCCCGTCTGGGAGCGCACCGAGACATCGACGATGCCGTACAGGGTGACGCTGGTTTGCGCCATCGCTGAAGCGCCTGTGCAAAGCACGGCGGCAACAGCCAGTTTGTTCACTTTGAATTTCATTTTGTCTCCTCGTTGATGGATTTTTGAAAGGCCCGGGTGTTATTGACGCGGCACCTTGGCGCGCACGATCACGTCCGACCAGCGGCGCGTCTCGGACGCCAGCAGGTCGCGCAGCTGCTCTGGCGGGCCAGACCGCGCGGTGACGTTGATGCCCGCGAGCTGCTGGCGCACGCCGGGGTCGGCCAAGGCCTTGTTCACTTCACGGTTGAGCAGCGCGAGCACGGGCGCCGGCGTTTTCGCAGGTGCGGCCAGCGCGTTCCAGGAGGCCACGTCAAAACCGGGCACGCCGCTTTGCCCCAAGGTGGGCACCTCGGGCAGGGCCACTGCCCGCTGCGCACCCATCACGGCCAGCGGCTGCACTGCCTTAGCCGAGATCTGCGGCAGCATGGGCCCGAGGATCTCGACCGCCGCCTCCACCTGACCGCCGCGCAGCGCGGTGATCACCGCGGGCGAGCCGTTGAAGGGCACGATCTGGAAGTCCACGCCCGCGCTGATCTTGAGCAGCTCGGCCGCCAGGTGCTGCGTACTGCCGACGTTGATGGTGGCGACGTTGAGCTTGCCCGGATTCGCCTTGGCGAATGCGAGCAGGTCCTGCATGTTCTTGAAGTCGCTGCCCGGCGTGGTGAGCACGGCCAGGTCGAAAAAGCCGAGCGTTGCGACCGGGGCGAAGTCCTTTTGCGCGTCAAAGGGCAGCGCCTGGAACAGCCCGGCGCTCACGGCTGTGCCGTTGCTCATGAGCAGCAGCGTGTGGCCGTCGGGCGCAGCCTTGGCCACCAGATCGCCGGCGACAACGCCGCCAGCGCCGGGCTTGTTTTCGATGATTACCCCTTGGTTCAGGTTTTCGGCCAGCTTTTTCGCAACAATGCGGGCGGTGAGGTCGGCAATGCCCCCGGCGCCAAAAGGCACCACGATGCGGATCGGCTTGGCGGGAAAGGCCTGGGCCAGGCCCCAGGCGGGCAGGAGCGCGCCTGCGGCGCCGGTGATGAGGGTTCGTCGTTTCAAGGTGTTCATGGTGTTTCAGGGTTCATGGGGTTGGTGGTTTTTCATGGCTGTGCATCCGCGCATCGGCCTGTTTTCAGTCCAGGGTGATGCGGGCGCTCTTGATCACCCGGTCCCAGCGGGGAATTTCCTTTGCGATGAGCTGCCCGAACACCTGGGGCGACGCCGGTGTCGCCTCGGCGCCCTCGGCGGCCAGGCGCGCGCGCACCTCCTCGGAGGACAGGGCCTTGTTGACCTGCTGGTTCAGCAGCGCCACCACCTCGGCGGGCGTGCCCGCAGGCGCCATCAGCCCATACCACTGGTCCGCCTCGAAGCCCTTGGTGCCGGCAACGCCGCTCTCGGCCACCGTGGGCACATCAGGCAGGAGCGCCAGGCGCCTGGGGCTGGAGACGGCCAGGGCGCGCATCCGGCCCGACTTGATGTGGGTCAGCAGCGCGGGGATGCCGGTGAAGAGCACCTGGATCTGTCCGGCCACCAGGTCGTTCACCGAAGGGCCCGTGCCGCGGTAGGGAATGTGCAGGAAGGAGCTGCCCGTCTGCATCTTCAGGTATTCCATCGTGGTGTGCGCCGCGCTGCCGTTCCCGCCAGAGCCGTAGGACAGCTGGCCGGGCTTGGCCTTGGCCAGCGCGATGAGCTCCTTCAAGGTCTGCGCAGGAACCGCCGCATTGACCACCAGCACATTGGGAACGCGCGCCATCCACGCCACCGGTGTGAAGCTGCGCTGCGGGTCATAGCCCAGCTTGGGATAGAGCGATGGGTTGATGGCCAGCGTGCCGATGTGCCCCATCAGCAGCGTGTAGCCGTCGGCGGGGGACTTGGCCGCCTTTTCCGCGCCGATCGAGCCACCCGCACCAGGCACGTTCTCGATCACGACCGGCTGCCCCAGCGCCTTGCTCAGCTCGAGCCCGATGGCGCGCGCCAGCACGTCGGTCGAGCCGCCCGGTGTGAACGGCACGATGATGCGCATCGGCTTGGAGGGAAAGGCCTGGGCAAAGGCTGGAAGCGCCATCGACAAGGCGCTGCCTGCCCCGGCAAGGATGGCTTGGCGCCGGGTGGAAAGAAATGTCATGGTGGAACTCCTGTATTTGTTTCTATTTATCAGTCTGGCTTGATCTGCGCGTCATGGATCAGCCTGGCGTAGCGCTCGCTCTCGTCCTGCAGCAGCCTGGCGAACTGCGCCGCGGGTCCGGCGAGCACTTCGCCTCCGGCGGAATTGAGCTTTTGGCGCACCTCTTCGGAAGCGAGGGCTTTTTGCATCTCGGCGTGCAGCCGCGTCGCCAGGGGCTGCGGCAACCCGGCAGGGGCAATCACGCCGTACCAGACGGAAGCTTCGAAGCCGGGAAAGCCCGATTCGGCCACCGTGGGTACTTCAGGAAAGATGGCCGAGCGCTGCGGCGTCATCACGGCCAGCACTCGCAGCTTGGCGCCGCGCACCTGCGGCTGCACTTCCAGCGCGTTGACCGCCACCGCCTGCACATGCCCGCCGAGCACGTCGGTGATCGCCTGGGCGCCCCCCTTGTAGGGAACGTGGGTGAGCCTGATGCCTGCGGCCCGCTCGAACAGCGCCATGGCCAGGTGCGGCGTCGCGCCGTTGCCGGGGGAGCCGTAGCTGACCTTCAGGGGATCGGCCTTCGCCGCGGCGATGAGCTGCCGCAGGTTCGCTATTGGCGAACCCGACGACACCGCGAGCACCACGGGAACACGCCCGACCAGGGCAATGGGCGTCAGGTCGCGGGACAGGCTGTAGGGCGCCGGCTCGTAAAGCGAGACGTTCGCCGCCAGCGCATTGGCCGCCAGCATCAAGGTATGGCCGTCCGGGGCGCTCTCGGTGAGCGCGCGAATCGCCACGTTGGTGCCCGCGCCGGGCCGGTTCTCCACCACCACCGGCTGTCCGAGGCTCGCCTGCAGCTGCTGCGCCACGGCACGCGCAATCAGGTCCACCGCGCCGCCAGCGGTGTAGCCCACGATCAGCCGCACCGGCCTGGCGGGGAACGCCGGCTGGGCGGCCACGCCCGAGATGGCCAGGGGCCCGGCTGCGAGGCCCGCGAGAACCTCTCGTCTGTTCAACATATTTTTCCTTTGGTGAATGAACTGAAACTCGCCTGAATCAACGGCGGCATATCGCCAAAGGCGAAAGCCTTCTCAAGGCAGGCTGTTCTGCAATGGCTGGCCCGCGTGCCAGCGCGCCAGGTTGGAAAGGAACATGTCCGCCACACGGCGGTAGTTGCCATCGGAGTGGCCGGCGGAATGCGGTGTCACGATGACATTGGCCAAACCCCACAGCGGCGAGTCTTTGGCCAGCGGCTCATGCTCGAACACATCCAGACAGGCGCCGCCCAGACGCCCTTGCTGCAAGGCCTCGATCAGGTCGCGCTCCACCACCACCTCGCCCCGGGCCACATTGACGAGGCAGGCCCCGGCCGGAAGCGCCGCCAGCAGGTCGCGGTTCACCAGCCCGCGGGTCTGCCCGGTCAATGGGCAGGCCAGCAGCAGCCAGTCCGCGCGCGGCAGCGCCAAGGCAAGCGTGGCGAAGTTCACCATCTCGATTCCCTCTTCCAAGGCGTGGGAAGCACCGTGCCGCACCACCACGAGCCGCAGGCCCAGCATGCGCAAAAATGCGCCGATGCGCTGGCCGATCGGCCCCCAGCCGACCACCACCGCCGTCTGCCCCGCCAGATCGCGCGGCGGCTGCGACACCAGCGGCGCCCAGCGACACGCCTGTTGCGCGGCCATGAGCTGCGGAAAACGGCGGGCCAGGGCCAGCAGGCCCGCCAGCGCGGTTTGCGCCACCACCTCGGCATTGGCGCCCGACGACGTGCTCACCTGCACGCCGCGCGCCCGCAATTCGGAATAGACCGGGCGGTCTGCGCCGGCCGAATGGATGTGCACCCACCGGAGTTCGGCGGAGGCGCGCAGCACGTCGTAAAAAGCCTCCGAGCTTTCCGTGCGCACCTGCTTGGTCGATAGCCCGGTCACATCGCGCGAGATAAATGCCAGATCGACATCGGCCGGCGGCGCATCGTGGAAATCTTCCACGGTGACAATTTCATAAGGGCGCGGCCCCAGCAGACCGGCGATGGCGGGCGCCAGGGCCTGCCGGGCTTGCGGCGACAGCAAAATTCGAAGCGGACGCAGGCTCACGGCGTTCAGTCCACGCTGGCGCCGGATTCGAGCACGATGTCTTTCCATTTCCTGTATTCGCTCTGCACGAACCGGGAAAACTGCGCCGGCGTGCCGCCTGTCGGGTCGGCGCCTTCGCGGGTCATCTGCTGCTCGATGGCCGGCACGCGGATCACCTCGTTGACGGCCTTGTTGAGCCCGGCGATGACCGATTCGGGCGTGCCCCTGGGTGCAAAGAAGCCAAACCAGGAGCCGGCTTCAAACCCCGGAAATCCATTTTCAGCCACTGTCGGCACGTCGGGCATCGAGCGGGAACGCTTGGCGCTGCTGACCGCAATCGGCCGCAGCTTGCCGGCCTGGATATGCGAGATCACCGACGGTATCGTGGCGAACATGAACTGGATGCGGCCGGCCAGCAGGTCGCGCAAGGCGTCGGCCCCTTTGTAGGCGACATGGGTGGTCTGCAGGCCGGCACGCTGGCTCAGCATGTAGCCCGACAGGTGCGACGAAGTGCCCACGCCCGTCGAGCCATAGTTCAGCGTCCCGGGATTGGCCTTGGCATGGGCAACCAGCTCGTCAACGGTTTTGGCGCTGAGCGACGGATGGACCACCAGCACATTGGGCACCTCGGCGATCTGCGCTACCGGCACCAGGTCGGTCATGGGGTTGTAGGGCAGGTTCTTGTACAGCGTGGGGTTGACCGCGATGGGCCCGACCGAATTGACGATCAGCGTGTAGCCATCGGGCGCCGAACGGACCACCATCTCGGTGCCGATGTTGCCGCCGGCGCCGGGCCTGTTGTCAACCACGAAGGGCTGCTTCAGGCGATCCGACAGCTGCTGCGCCACCAGCCGGGTCAGGATGTCGGTGGTGCCGCCAGGGGTGAAGGCGACCACGACGCGCACCGGCTTGGCCGGATAGGCCGGCGCCTGCGCGCTGGCAGTGCCCACAATGCCCGCAGCGCCCAGCAACAGGCCGGCGATCCATCGCGCGCCTTGGCGCCGGGCCTGCCCGCCGACATTTCCCTGCCGGCTCCCCGAAAGGCTGTTGAAGTGGAATAGGCTTGTTTTCATGTCTGTCTCCTGTCGTTTTTTATCTTTTTCGGGTGGATTGCTGGTCTGGCCGCGCCAGGGGCGCCTGGGGCATCTAGGTTTTGTAGCCCGGGTCCATGCGGTCGAGCTTTCTCAGCAGGGCCGGCCACTCCATCAGGCCGTAAGGCCGGCGAGTGCCGGGCTGGTAGTTTTTCCAGGTTTCCTCAAGCACCGGCTGCGGCACCTGGACCAGCGGGGTGTTGCAGGCCATCGCCGCCAGCTGGGAATGGCAGGCCAGCTCGACGCGGTGCATCCAGTTGAAGGCTTCGCCGATGCTGCGCCCGACCGTCAGCACGCCGTGGTTGCGCAGGATCAGCGCCTCGCCCGTGCCCAGGTCGGCCACCAGGGAAACCTGCTCGTCGGTGTTGAGCACGACGCCCTGGTAGTCGTGGTAGCCGATCTTGAGAAAGCGCATCGCGGTCTGGGTGATGGGCAGCAGGCCGCATTCGAGGGCCGACACCGCCATGGAGGCCCAGCTGTGGGTGTGGATGACGCAGGCCAGTTCGGGCCGGGCCTCGTGCACCGCGCTGTGGATCACATAGCCGGCCTTGTTGACACCGTAGTCCAGCTCGCCGAAATCCGGCTTTGCCAAAATATTGCCGGCATGGTCAATCTTGATCAGGCTGGAGGCGGTGATCTCTTCGTACATCATGCCGTAGGCATTGATCAGGAAAGCGCCGTCTTCATCGGGCACCCGGGCCGAAATGTGGTTGGCCATCATGTCAGACATGCCGTAGATCGCCACCAGCCGGTAGCAGGCGGCCAGGTCTACCCGGGCCTGCCACTCGGCCGCCGAACAGCGGGTTTTCATCGATTCAATGTTCAGGTAGCCGTCGTCGTTCATGCTTGTTCTCCACAGTGAAACAGATCAGGTTGCCGACAGGTGCGCTGGCATCTCATTCGGCGCCCAGCCCGATGGGGTTGGGCTGGCGCTTTTCGACCGCATGGCGCAAGAGCGAGGCGGTGCGGAAAATGCCGTGGGCGAACTTGCCGTAGGGCAGCGTGGCAAACAACGCCATCACCACGCCCAGATGGACTGCCAGCAAAGCTGCCAGCGCGGGCGTTCCACGCGCCAGCCACAGCGCCAGGCCGCTCAGGCTGGTGAAAAACAGCAGCGCGATAAAGCCCAGGTCCATCGGCTTCTGGGCCGTGTCGCCGTGCTGCGGATCGCGCCGCAGGTTCAGCCTGAACAGCCCCGCCGTGCCCAGCAGCAGGCTCACGCCGCCCACCGCGCCCAGCAGCTTGGGCAGGCTGGGCAGGTCGTAGGGCGCGACCCAGCCGAAAACGTAGTGGTACACCGTGGCCAGGCTGGTGGCGGCAAAGCACAGCATGAAGCCGTAGAAGGTCAGGTGGTGGGCGCGCCGCCGGGACAGGGTGTAGGCATCGCTTTCCTCATGGCAGCCGTCGCCGTGGCCGCCGTCCAGGTATTTCAGCCGCAGCACGTTGCGCGTCGCCTCGGCGGCGGCCGGCGGGCCGACCGGCAGGCCGGAGGTCGCCGGCGTCACGTCGCGCCAGAAACGCCGCACGCCCAAGCCCAGGGCCAACACCGCCCATAGAAACACCGGCGCGAACATGCCCACCAGCAGGTTGTGCGGAAACAGCTTGTAGAAATTGCCCTGCAGAGCGCCACCCCACAGCGTGCCGTTGAGCGCCAGCGCCAGCAGCAGGAATCCCGCCAGCCCGGCTGCGAGCGCCAGCGACAGCGTAAGGCCATTGCGCTGGTAGAGCCGGCCCAGCGCGGGCGGCCAGGCGTAGTCCACATAGGTCTGGAGCCGCACCCGGGCCATGGCCTGCGGCACATTGACCGCGAACTCGTGCGGCGGCGCGTACTGGCAAGCGTGCAGGCAGGCGCCGCAGTTGTGGCACAGGTTGGCCAGGAAATGGATGTCGGCCTTGCCGAACTCCAGCCGCCGCGTCATGGCCGGAAACACCGCGCAAAACCCTTCGCAGTAGCGGCAGGCGTTGCATATCTGCATCTGCCGCGCCACCTCGGCCTCAGGCTCGCTCGGCACCTCAACGCCGGCCCAGCCGCCGTTCGCCAGCGCCACCGCATCGCGCGCCAGGGCTTCAAGCTGCTGCATGACTTGCTCCTGATTTAATAGCTGCTTGCGCAGACTGCACGCCGGCTATACGGCCAAAAGCTGTTCCAATCGACATGCCGACGCCGGCCGTATAGCCCTTGCCGAGCACATTGCCGGCCATCATTTCACCGGCCACGAACAGGTTGGGGCTGGGCACGCCGCCAAACGACACGGCGGCGCTTGCGTCGGTTTTAAGGCCCAGGTAGGTGAAGGTCACGCCGGGCTTGAGGGCGTAGCCGTGGAACGGCGCCTTGTCCAAAGGTAGCGCCCAGTGAGTCTTGGCCGGGCTCAGCTGCTCGGTGCGGCAGTCGTCGAGCACTGTGTGGTCGAAGCTGCCCACGCGGCAGGCGGCGTTGTAGTCGCCCAGGGTCTGCATGAAGCTGCCCGCCTCCAGGCCGAGCTTTTGGGCCAGTTCGGGCAGCGTGTCGGCCCGGGTGCCGGGAAACACCGGCGGCATGAAGCGGCCGGCGGCCTTGGCGTCAATGATGGAATACGCCACCTGCCCCGGCTGCTGGGCCACCAGCCGGCCCCAGATGGCGTAGCGCTTGGGCCAGAAATCCTCGCCTTCATCGTAGAAGCGCCGGCCTTCGCGGTTGACCACCACGCCGAGCGAGACGCAGTCGATGCGGGTGCAGATGCCGCCGTCGTACAGCGGCGACCGGGCGTCGATGGCCACCATGTGGGCCTGCGTCGGGTCGCCGATGGTGTCGGCGCCGGCCCGCAGCAGGTGCTTGAGCAGCACGCCCTGGTTGAAGCGGGTGCCGCGAACCGCGAAATTGTCCGATGGCCATTCGCCGCGCGCGTTCTGGCCCCAGGCCTCGCGCAGCCATTCGCGGTTGGACTCGAAGCCGCCGGCTGCCAGCACGCAGGCCCTGGCCGCGATGCGCTCGCTGCCGACACAGGCCGCCACGAAGCGGCCGTCCCGGAGTTCAAGCCGGTCCACCGGCGCGTTGTAGCGAACCCGCACGCCCAGCTTTTCGGCGCTGCGGTAGTAGGCGTTGACCAGCGCCTTGCCGCCGCCCATGAAAAACGCATTGGTGCGGCTCAGGTGCAGCGTGCCCGACAGCGAAGGCTGGAAATGCACGCCGTGGCGGCGCATCCAGTCGCGGCAGCTGCTCGACGCGCGGATCGTCAGACGCGCCAGCGCTTCGCTGGTCTGCCCGCCAGTCACCTTGAGCAGGTCCTGCCAGAATTCTTCCTCGGAATAGGCCTCGGTCAGCACGTCCTGCGGCGCGTCGTGCATGCAGCGCAGGTTGCGCGTGTGGACCGAATTGCCGCCGCGCCATTCGCGCGGCGCGGCTTCGAGCAGCAGCACGCGGGCGCCGGCCTCGGCCGCCATCAGCGCCGCGCACAACGCGGCATTGCCGCCGCCAATCACCAGTACATCCACCTCCATGGTCACCCACTCCTTTCCAGAGCGCCGACTGTAGGGGCTGGCGGGGGCTTTGGTCAGCCCTGCTTCACGATGGCGCCATCACAAATCGTGATGGGCCAGCTGCGTGCCTTTCCATGCGCCGGAACGGACCAGCTGGCGGGCGCAGTCGGCCAGCACCACCCGCGTGGCCAGCGCGGCGGGCGACAGCTCGTCGTCCGACAGGCTGCACAGCGCATTGCTGCGGCGCGCCTGGGCATCGGCGATTTCGGCCCAGTGCAGGCGCCGCGCCGCGTCATGCACCCGCTCCAGCGCGGCCCAGGGCTGCACGGTGCAGCCCAGCCCCGCGCACACGGCATCCATCAGCATCGTCAGCGAGTCCACTTCGGCGATCAGGTCGGGCTTGATGCCGGCCCGCGCAAAGGCCGCGTCCAGTGCGTTGCGCAGGCCGTGCGCGAAGGTCGGCAAGATCAGCGGCACGTCCTTGAGCTGCGCCATGCCGACCGGCGCCGGCGTGCCGGATGCGGCGGCCTCGCCGGCGGCCAGCGGGCGCATCAGGTAGAGCTTTTCCTGCAACAGCGGCATCACGCTCCAGCGCCGGGCCGCGCCGGTGTCGAACAGCACCGCCAGGTCCAGCTGCCGCGCGTTCAGCATGCCGGTCAGGTGGCCCGACATGCTTTCGACCAGGTGCAGCCGCACATCGGGGTAGCGTTCGCGCATCGCCCGCATCAGCGGCACGCCCAGCACCGCCGCCGTGGTCGAGGCCAGCCCGACAGTCACCGAGCCGCTCAGGCGCGACTGCTGGGCGGCGCGTACTGCCTGCGCGGCGTGGCGCAGGGTCAGCTGCGCTTCGCGGAAAAACGCCAGCCCGGCCTCGGTCGGCACCACGCCCTTGCTGCTGCGCTGCAGCAGGCGGGTGCAGAGCTCGCCTTCGAGCCGGCTGACCTGCTGGCTCAGCGCCGACTGCACCAGGTCGAGGTCCAGCGCGGCGCGGCTCATGCTGCCGAGTTCGACGACACGAACGAAATACCGGAGCTGGCGAAGTTCCATGGCGGGCTGTCAAGAACGAAAACAAGTCATCGCGGGATAATCGCACACCTATGGACAAGCAACACAGCAAGCAACGGATCGTGGTGGGTTTGAGCGGCGGCGTCGATTCGGCGGTGACCGCGCACCTGCTCAAGCAACAGGGCCACGAGGTCATCGGCATCTTCATGAAGAACTGGGAAGATGACGACGACAGTGAATACTGCTCGTCCAACATCGACTTCGTGGACGCCGCTGCCGTGGCCGACGTGCTGGGCATCGAGATCGAGCATGTCAACTTCGCGGCCGACTACAAGGATCGCGTCTTTGCCGAATTCCTGCGCGAATACCAGGCCGGCCGCACGCCCAACCCGGAAATCCTGTGCAACGCCGAGATCAAGTTCAAGGCTTTTCTGGACCACGCGATGCGCCTGGGCGCCGAGAAAATCGCCACCGGCCACTATGCGCGGGTGCGGCAGAACCCGGCGACCGGACTGCATGAGCTGCTCAAGGGCCTGGACCCGGCGAAAGACCAGAGCTACTTTTTGCACCGGCTGAACCAGGCGCAGCTGTCCAAGACGCTGTTTCCGGTCGGCGAGCTGCACAAGACCGAGGTGCGCCGCATTGCTGATGAAATCGGCCTGCCGAATGCGAAGAAAAAAGACTCGACCGGCATCTGCTTCATCGGCGAGCGGCCGTTCCGCGACTTCCTGAACCGCTACATCGCCAATACGCCCGGCCCGATCAAGAACGACCAGGGCCGCATCCTGGGCGAGCATGTCGGGCTGAGCTTCTATACCCTGGGCCAGCGCCAGGGCCTGGGCATCGGCGGGGTGAAAGCCAAGGGGGCGGAGCTGAAGGCAGCGCAGGCACGCGGCCAGCGCGGTGTGGGCGAGCATGAGCCGTGGTTTGTCGCGCGCAAGGACATGGACAGCAACACCTTGTGGGTGGTGCAGGGCCACGATCATCCGTGGCTGCAATCCACCACGCTCAGCGCGCAGGACTGCAGCTGGGTCGCGGACAGCGCGCCTGCTGCGTGTGCGCTGGCAGCCAAGACCCGCTACCGGCAGCAGGACGCTGCCTGTGAACTGCGCGGCGCAGCGGCCGACGGCTGCGAGCTGGTGTTTTCCGAAGCCCAGTGGGCGGTCACGCCAGGCCAGTCGGCGGTGCTCTACCAGGGCGATGTCTGCCTGGGCGGCGGCGTCATCGCGTCGAGCAACGTGCAAAACCAGCGCCTGCCCGGCGCCGGCAAGCTGCTGGCGGCCTGAAGCACTCAAAAACCATCATTTCAAGACAAAATCGGGCTGTAGCGCAGGTACTGCCTTCGCAATTAGCTATTAAAAGACTAGCAAATTCACCTGTTCAAAGCGCTGACTCGACATAGGTGTAGAGGTAGTTGGAGCCGCCGTTGACATTGCCCAGCAGGCGCGACGAGCCGAAGATGCCCGAGCGGTGCGACACCCCGACGCCGACAAAGGTGTCCTTCAGCGCGCGCACGCCCACCAGGTCGCCCAGGCTCACATCCAGCGTCGGGTCCAGGTAATTGAGCAGGCGCGAGGCCTGCTTGCCGCCGGCCGCCTGGCTGCTGGCCTCGATGTAGGGTGCCCGCTGGGCCAGCGAGACGCCCACGCCCATGCCCAGCCGCGTCTTGATGCGGTCGCTCCACGGAAAGCCGGAATAAAACCCCTTCATGAACAGGTCGAGCTGCAGGCCGTTGGCCTGCAGGCCATGGTCGTTGTGGCTGGTCAGCCCGAGGTAGCCGACGAAATCGAGCGGCCAGCCGTTCACGTTTTGCAAAAAGGGCTTGCCGACCTGGATGCCGGAAATGCTGGTCGGGTTGACCTTGGCGGTGGACAGGCATTGCGCCGTGACAATCTTGAGCAGGTGGCAGCCGTCGTCGGTGGCCTTGCCGTAGAGCAGCTTGAACCAGGTCGGCGAGCCTTCCTCGGCCCATTCGCGCTGGTGGCCGCCGAAGTCGTAGGCCGCCCCCATATAGACGCTGGGGAGCACCCGTTTTTGCACAATGGGGCTGTCCTTGATCTTGCGGTCGAGCACGGTCGCCGACACGCCGGCCAGCAGGCGCCAGCGCTCGGTCAGGTCGTAGGAGCCGAACAGCCCGAGCGAGGTGTTGACGCCCGCGCCAGGCGCATAGGCGGCGCGGCCGGCCGTGGCTTCGCCGGGCCGCACGCCATAGTAGTAATTGTTGAGCCGGGCATCGCGCAGCGCCAGGCCCAGGCTGGGCCGCAGCATCAGGCGGCCCGAGCGCCAGTCGTAGGTGTACCCGAGGCGGGCTTCGCTGCCTTTTGAAAAGCCGCCCACATCGTGCAGCAGTTCGGCCTGCAGCCTGCCCCAGGGCTGCTGGTAGCGCCACGACAGGCCCAGGTCCACGCCGGAATCGCGGGTGGCCATGCCGGCCAGGCTGGCGGGCGGGCGGTCAGCCGGAAAGCCTTCGAGCCGCTGCTCGACAAACAGGTCCAGCCGCTGCCCGTCCTCCTGGCGCAGCTTGATGCCGCCCCGGTTGGCATGCAGGAAGAAGCGCTCGCCTTCATACAGGTAGAGCGGCAGCACGTCATAGCGGTTGCCGGCGCCCCGGTAGGGCGAATCCTCGATGCGGACGACCCCGCCCAGCCCGGCGCTGCCGGGCACCGACAGGATGTTGGTCAGCGGCTCCAGGCTGGCGTCGGCATGGGCGGCGCTCAAGCCCGACAGGCTTGTCGCCGCCAGGGCTGCGGCTGCCAGCAAGCGCAAGCTGGGCGCCTTGAAAAAAGAGAAAAATTTCATGATGGATTTTTGACACCGCTCGATACCGGCCTGGCGCCTTTGTTGGCGGAGCGCTCAATCTGGTGAAGAAAATAAGCCTTTAGCCCAAGTAGGAATTTCGCAAGCCGCTATTTTTTATATAGCAAATTTCGTTAAAAAACCCGATAAGCGATGGACTTACCGGGTTTGCATGCACTCTTTCCAAAAGCTGATTTTTAAAATGGAATGTCGTCGTCCATGTCATCAAAGCCGCTGGAGGAAGTCCTGGACTGCGCCGGTGCGGGCGCTGGCGCCTGCCGGGGCGCAGGCGCCGGTGCCCGGGCTGGCGCGGCAGCGGCCTGGCGCGGCGCTTCGTAGCCGCCGCCATCGTCATATCCGCCGCCCTGGCCGGCTTGGCCGCCCTGGCCGCCCATGCCCTGGCGGCTGCCGAGCATCTGCATCTGGTCGGCGCGGATTTCGGTGGTGTACTTCTCAACGCCGCTCTGGTCAGTCCACTTGCGGGTGCGCAAGGAGCCTTCGACATAGACCTGCGAGCCCTTGCGCAGGTACTGCCCGACGATCTCGGCCAGCCGGCCGTTGAACACCACGCGGTGCCACTCGGTGGCTTCCTTCATCTCGCCGCTTGCCTTGTCTTTCCACTTGTCGGTGGTGGCAATGGTGACGTTGGCGACCTGGTCGCCGCTCGGGAAACTGCGCATTTCGGGGTCTTTGCCCAAATTGCCGACGATGATGACTTTGTTGACCGATGCCATGGTTTGAATCCCTTGAAGAAGTCCCCGGAGCCCAATCCCCAGGGTGATGCCGGAGAGTTTAACTGGCCTGTCCGCCCGGCGCCTCGGCATTTTCAGCCGGATCGGGAACGGTGCGGCCGGGCGCCTTCATCGGCCAGGCGACCGCCAGCCACAGCAGCATCAGCACGGCGCACACCGCAAAAAGCCCCTGCGGCCCGTGCGCCTTGGTCAGCCAGCCGCCGACCGCGCCGCCGGCAAAAAACCCGAGCGACTGCAAGGTGTTGTACACCCCCAGCGCCGCGCCGCGCGCCCGGGGCGGCGCCAGGCGCGAGGCCAGGCTGGGCTGGCTGGCTTCGAGCACATTGAAGCCGCAGAAAAACAGCAGCAGCAGCGCCGCCAGCCAGCCCAGGCCGGGCGCGGCGCCAGAGGAAACCGTCCAGAGCAGGCCAAGCTGCACCAGACAGATCAGCCCCACCGCGCCCAGGAAGACGGCGCGCAGGTAGCCGCGCTTTTCAAGCGGAAAGAGCAGCGCGCCCATGACGGCAAACGAGGCCAGCACCGCCGGCAGGTACACCTGCCAGTGCCTGGCTGATTCCAGCCCTGCGGCCACCAGCAGCGCCGGCAGCGCCACCCACATCGCCAGCTGCACCGCATGCAGCACGAACACGCCGAAGTCGAGCCGCAGCAGGGCGGGGGTTTTCAAGACATCGAGCACGCCGCCCCGCCCCTGACTGGCGTGGACACGCGGCTCGGGCGGCACCCACCACAGCACGGCGGCAATGCCGGCCAGCGCCAGCAGGCCGGTCAGCCAAAACAGGCCATGCAGGCCGATCTGGCCGGCCAGCCACGGCGCCAGCACCAGCGACAGCGCGAACATCAGCGCAATGCCGCCGCCGACCAGCGCCATTGCCTTGGTGCGCACCGCGTCGCGGGTGGTGTCGGCCAGCAAGGCGGTGACGGCGGCGGAAATGGCGCCGGCGCCCTGCACGGCGCGGCCGGCGATCAGCCAGTCCAGGTCGTGCGCCCAGGCGGCGACAAAGCTGCCCAGCGCAAACATCAGCAGCCCGGCAATGATGACCGGCTTGCGGCCCCACCAGTCCGACGCCAGGCCGAACGGAATCTGCAGGCACGCCTGGCTCAAGCCGTAGATGCCCATCGCCAGGCCGACCCGGGCCGGATCGCCGCCGCCGGGCAAGCGTGCCGCTTCGAGTGCGAACACCGGGAGCACCAGGAACAGCCCCAGCATGCGCAGGGCAAAAATCGACGCCAATGAGAAGCTGGCGCGCCGCTCGGTGGCGGTCATGGCGGTGGACAGGGGCGGCGCGTCGAGCGATGCGGGGGAAGTGATGGAGGGCATGGGCTTGGGCAGGAAGAAGGCGATTTTCCCTGAATTCACCGGCGGCCCCGCGCTGGCAGCCAGAGCCTCCTAATAAACCGCTGAATTAGGGCGTTTCATTAATGGGGTTAAACAACAGCGGCAGCCAAATGGATGGCGCCCAGGCAGCTGCGCGCGGCCCTTGTGATAGCGCGTGACGATGGCCTGGTACTGCTTGAGCCGGGCAAAGAAGTTCTCGATCAGGTGGCGGCCCTGTGAAGGTGGCGGCCATGGCTGCGCTGATGCCTGCGCAAGCTGATCGGCGGAGTCACCACGGCCTTGCCGGCCAGTTGCAGCGGCTCAATACCCGCATGAAGTGTCGCTGGCAACCACGCAGAAACCCTGGCCGGACGGGCCATGGCAAAGGCGTTGTCCGGCAGCAAGACCCGCTGTTTGGCCGCTTTTATTTCTGCAGCAGACCGGCACTGTGTTGGCAGGGCAACCCGCCCAGGCATCAACAACCCGAAGGAGGCAACCCCCATGGCAACCCAAGACTTCAAGGCCGGCGACAAGGTCAGCTGGAACAGCGCGCAGGGCAAGGTGACCGGCACCGTCAAGAAAAAGCTGACCGCGCTGACCGACATCAAGACGCACCATGTGGCCGCGTCGCCGGACCACCCGCAGCTGTTGGTGGAAAGCGCCGGCAGTGGGCAGGCGGCTGCGCACAAGCCTGAAGCCTTGAAGCGGGTGAAAGCAAAATGAGCGCCGACGATCCCCGCGCCGCCATAGCGGACTTCAAACAGGCGGTGAACATGTCGCCAAAGGCCTTGGCGGCCTGGCTGGAAACACCGGAGTCGAAGGAGGTCGGCTTCAAAAGCACTGAAGGCGGCGAGTCGGTCGGACATCAGTCGGGCAAAAAAATCATCCTGTTGCTTGACAAACCCGACGCCGACTTCACTGGCGACGACCTGGCCCATGCGCGCAAGGTGGTGGGCTACATCCACCGCCATCTGGCGCAGCGCCCGGCTGGCGACATCAGCCAGACCCACTGGCGCTATTCACTGATGAACTGGGGCCATGACCCGCTGTCGGGCAAGCGGTAAACGCCGCTTGTTTTGGCGTTGTTTGTTTTAACCCGCAAACAACTTTCAAGCATCGAATATCCTGGTTGGATACAGGCCTGAGACAGTAAAACCATCATTCCCGCGAAGGCGGGAATCCAGTGCCCATGCCCAGTTCCGGCTGGATTCCCGCCTTCGCGGGGAGGACAAGCCAATATCGTCATTTTTCCAGTCAAAAAGGCATGCAGCCCATACACTTCCTGCGCAAGCAGCTATTAATTCAGTAGCAGTCAGCCGCTTCTGCCAGCCGACCCGACAGCAGATCAGGCAAACACCGGGGCTGCCGTGCCGGTGGCCGTCGCCGCCACCGTGATGGTGCGGCCCACTTTGGCGGTGTAGGCCGGCAGCTTGACGCTGCTGACATACACATACTCGCCCTTGATGCTGGCGGCGCTCGCCGTCATCAGCAGGTAGCCGCGCTGCGTGGTGTCGCAGTAGCCCACGTCGTCGTTCAGCCCCAGCCCCGCGCCGATGGCCGCGCTGCCCAGCTGCGGCACCAGCGCGCTGCCGTCGATCGAGCTGGCCAGCGACCCCAGGCCGGCCGCTTCAAAACCGGGCGCCGACACCGACGTGGCGGCGAACTCGACGCCGACTTTTTCGCCCGCCAGGGTGGTGAGCTGGGTGAACCAGCCGTTGTGCGAGTCGCCCGACAGCGTGACCAGGCGCTTTCCCTGCGCCCTGGCGGTCTGCAGGATCGCCTCGCGCTGGATCGGGTAGCCGTCCCAGGCGTCCAGGTTGTACGGAACGCCGGGGTTGGTGGCCGGGTTGAGCAGTGCGCTCTGGGTGGTCGTCAGGGGCTGGCGGGCGGCCCGGGTGGCCTTGGCCGTGAGGTAGGCGGAAATGGCGCTTGAGACGCCGGCCGGGTTGGTCGCGCCAGCGGCCTGCGCCTGCAGCACCGACGCCGGAAACCACATGCGCGCCATGATGTCCTGGTTGCCGACGATCTGCCAGGTCGCCTTGGAGCCGCCCATGCCGCCGGTCAGCCAGGCCTGCTGCTCGGCGCTCATCATGCGGCGCGAGGCGTCGGGCCGCACGCCGGCGGCGTTCGGCGTCAAGCCGGCGATGTAGCGGCCGACGCCGCCGTCGGCGTCGCCGAAGCTGTCGTACTGGCGGTCGCGCCCCTCGATGCGGGTATCGACCATGTGCAGGCTGAAGATGCTGCCAAATTCGAAGCTGCGGTAGATTTTGAGCAGGTTGGCCGCGTCCGGCGTGCGGATCGGCATCCACTCGTGGTAGACCCTGGCCGCGATGGCCTTGCGGCTGGCCCAGTCGCCCTGGGTGGCGGTGTTGTGGTTCTCGGCGCCGCCCACATAGGCGTTGTTGGCGAATTCATGGTCGTCCCAGACCGTGATCCAGGGCATTTTGGCATGCAGCGCCTGCAGGTTCAGGTCGGACTTGTACAGCGCGTGGCGCGTGCGGTAGTCGTTCGCCGTCACGATGTCGTTGGCCGGGCTGGCGACGCGGCCGCCGGGAATGCTGGCGTTGCCGAACTTGCCCGGGTCCGAGCCGTATTCGTAGATGTAGTCGCCCAGGTGGATGGCGTACTGCGCATCCGACTTGGCCGCCGCGTCGTAGGCATGGAAATAGCCTTCCGAATACAGGGCGCAGGAAAACACGGCGAACTTCACCGACGTGGCCGTGGCGGCCGGCAGCGTGCGGGTGCTGCCGACAGTCGATATGACGCCCGCCGCGTCGCGGAAGCGGTAGAAATAGCTGGCGCCCGCCGTGAGGCCGGTCACATCGACCTTGGCGGTGAACGAGGCCGCCTCGGTCGCCAGCAGGTTGCCCGAGCGCACGATGGTGGCGAAGGCGGCGTCGGTGGCGACTTGCCAGGTCAGGCTGACATCGGCCGTGCTGGCCGGGATCTTGGCATGCGTCCACAGGATCACGCGGTCGGCCAGCGGGTCGCCGCTGGCCACGCCGAACGCGAACACCGACGGCAGCGGTGCGGGAGGCGCCGGGACGATGGGTTCATCGTCGGAGCCGCCGCAGGCCGCCAGCGAGCCGGTGACGGCCAGCAGGGCGGCGCTGGACGAGGACTTGACCAAAAAGTCCAGAAAATCCCGGCGGCGGCTGTTGATGGCCTCGCGGGGGTCGGTCAGGGAAGGCGGGACGGTGCGGCCGGTTTTCTTGAACATGCTCAGTAGCTCCTGGTGACTTGGTAACTTGATAAACCGATGATTGAATGCCAGCGATATGACAACGGTGTGAAGCGCCCCGCCCGGCTGGCTGGCTGGTCGGCAAAAGCGGCAAAGCACGGGCGCCGGGGTGCGTCGCTATGATTGAAGGTTTCCCTTCAAAGCAGCACCGACGTGAACTCCACCATCGACCCTGAACGCTCCGGCCTGTACCTGGCCAATGCGCTGGCCGCCCAGCGCATCAGCATTCGCGGCGCGCGCACCCACAACCTCAAGAACATCGACCTGGACATCCCGCGCAACCAGCTGGTGGTCATCACCGGGCTGAGCGGCTCGGGCAAGTCGTCCCTCGCCTTCGACACGCTGTACGCCGAAGGCCAGCGCCGCTACGTCGAAAGCCTGTCCACCTATGCGCGGCAGTTCCTGCAGCTGATGGACAAGCCCGACGTGGACATGA
>JAQGNK010000478.1 GCA_028291905.1 Polaromonas sp. | reverse complement strand
CACCAGCTTCATCACGATGCGGTTGCTGTACATGATGATGAAAGGGGTGGCCAGCATCGACAGCACCATGCTGGCCAGGATAGGGTTCATCAGGGCAGGTGGAATCAGCTTGCCATCTTGCGCCAGCGACAGCAGCACAAACCCGAATTCTCCGGCCTGCGCCAGGTACAGGCCGGTGCGCAGGGATACCCCGGTGGTCGCCCCCAACAGGCGTGCCAGCGCCATGATCATCACCAGCTTGAACAGCACTGGCACCAGTAGCAGTAGCAGCACAAGCGCCCAGTGATCCACGACTGCATGCCAGTCAAGCATCATGCCGACGCTGATGAAAAAAAGGCCCAGCAGCACGTCGTGAAAAGGCCGGATGTCGGTTTCCACCTGGTGCTTGTACTGGGTTTCGGAAATCAGCATGCCCGCGATGAAGGCACCAAGCGCAAGGCTCAAGCCCGCCAGCTCGGTCAGCCAGGCCAGCGCCAGCGTCACCAGCAGCAGGTTCAGCACAAACAATTCCTCGCTCTTGCGCCGCGCCACCAGCGTGAGCCACCAGCGCATGACGCGCTGCCCTCCGGTGAGTAGTAGGCCCAGCAGCACCACTGCCTTGAGCGCTGCCATGCCCAGCGCCGTGAACAGCTGGTCCGGCGATGAGCCCAGCGCGGGAATCAACACCAGCAGCGGCACCACCGCCAAGTCCTGGAAAAGAAGCACTCCGATGACGCGCTTGCCGTGTTCGGAGTCCAATTCCAATCGTTCTGACAGCAGCTTGACCACGATGGCCGTGCTGCTCATGGCCATCGCGCCGGACAGCGCCAGGGCGGTTTGCCATCCGGTTTTCCAGAACCCCGGTAACATGCGGGCCAGAAGGAGCGAACCCAGGGTCACCAGCAAGATGGTGAGCGCCACCTGAAGCAGCCCGAGACCAAACACATGCCGGCGCATGGAGTGAAGCTTGGGCAGGTTGAATTCCAGCCCGATGACGAACATCAAAAACACCACGCCGAACTCGCCCAGGTGGCGCACGCCGTCGGAATTTTGCGCCAGCGCCAGCGCATGCGGGCCGATGACCACGCCCACGGCCAGATAGCCCAGCATGGGCGGCAGCTTGAAAGAGCGGCAAGCCACTACCCCCAGCACTGCCGCCAGCAGGTACAAAAGGGTTAGTTCAAGCGCACTCATTCCTTCATGGTAGCTGATGGGTTGACATGGCCCGGATGGCGCCTTTGCACAGCAAAAACTGCCGCAAGGCCTTGCTCATTGGGCGTCGATAGAATGCGACCATGAGTTTTCACGCTGCAACAATTAATGCTGGGCAAGTCTTGAGCCTTGCCAAAAAGACTTTTGAAATTGAAGCGGCTGCTGTTTTGGGTCTGGCAGCACGCGTTGGCGACGAGTTTGTCCAGGCGGTCAGCCTGATCATGGCCTGTCCCGGCCGGGTAGTGGTCATGGGCATGGGAAAAAGCGGCCATATCGGCCGCAAGATTGCTGCCACGCTGGCCTCCACCGGCACGCCCGCCCTGTTTGTGCATCCGGCCGAGGCCAGCCATGGCGATCTGGGCATGATCCAGGAGATGGACGTGGTGCTGGCCATTTCCAACAGCGGTGAAAGCGAAGAGCTGATCTCGATCCTGCCGGTTCTAAGCCGGCTGGGCGTGGCGCTCATCGCCATGACAGGCGGCGGGCAGTCCACTTTGGCAAGGCATGCACGCATCACGCTGGACAGCAGCGTCTCGCAGGAAGCTTGCCCTTTGAATCTTGCCCCTACCGCCAGCACCACGGCCCAGCTTGCCCTTGGCGATGCGTTGGCTGTCGCCTTGCTTGATGCGCGTGGCTTTCAGGAAGAAGACTTTGCGCGGTCGCATCCCGGAGGTGCCTTGGGCCGCAAGCTGCTGACCCATGTGAGTGATGTGATGCGTGGTGGTGGCGCAGTGCCCCAGGTGTTGCCGCAAACTTCTTTTACGGACCTGATGCGTGAGATGAGCGCCAAAGGCTTGGGTGCTTCTGCCGTGGTCGATGAGAGCCAGCGTGTGCTGGGCATTTTTACCGATGGCGATTTACGGCGCTTGGTTGAAAAGGGTGCGGATTTGCGCAGCCTGACTGCGGCTGACGTGATGCATGCCCATCCACGCACCGTAAAGGCCAATTCCCTGGCCGTTGAGGCTGTCGCATTGATGGAGCATCACCGCATCAACAGCGTATTGGTAATTGATGAGGCTGGCATCCTGTGCGGGGCGCTCAACACCAATGATCTCATGCGTGCCAAGGTAATCTGAGATGCCAGCCACGAATTCCGCCGCCTTGGTGCCTTGCCTGAATTTTCCGCCCGAGCTGTTGCTGCGAGGGCAGGGCATCAAGGTTGTTTTTTTCGATGTGGATGGCGTGCTGACCGACGGAGGACTTTATTTCTCCGAATACCCCGAAGGCCATGAGCATGCCAGCATCCTGGCAGGCTTCAGATCGTCCGGCGAGATCATCAAGCGTTTTAACACGCTGGACGGCCATGGGCTCAAACTACTGCAAAAAGCCGGCATCACCCCTGTCGTTATCACTGGGCGGGACAGTTCTGTCTTGCGTGCGCGGCTGCAGGCGCTGGGCATTACACATTCACACTTTGGCACAGAGGACAAACGTCCTGCTGCTGAACTCAGCCTGCAGGCCCTGGGCTTGGATTGGAGCGCTGCCGCCGCCATGGGCGATGACTGGCCGGACTTGCCCGTCATGCGCCGCGCCGCACTCAGCTGCGCACCGGTCAATGCCCACCCTGAAGTCAAGTCACGGGCGCACCATGTGACACAAGCTGCCGGAGGCCATGGCGCCGTCCGAGAATTTTGTGACTTGCTGCTCGTCGCGAGCGGCCATTACGCCAGCTTTTTACGCGAGTATGGTTCATGAGCACCATCTTGACCCCGCAAGGTTCTGGTGTGCTATCGGTAGTATCCAAAAACCGATGGCGGAAGATTCTGGGAATCTGGGATCGCATCGCCATGTATATGCCGCTGCTGATGATGGCCGTGCTGGCATTGGGAACCTACTGGTTGATACGCAACACGCCGGCGTTCAGCCCAACTGAAACGGTGAAGGAAATAAAGCATGAGGTCGATTACTTTATGCAAAACTTCACCATCAAGTCATTTGATGAGGGCGGCAAGCTCAAAAGCGAAATTCATGGAACAGAGGCACGGCATTTCTTAGACACCGACATTCTGGAGATCGACCACGCAAGAATCCGTAGCATCAATACGGATGGGAAACTTACTACTGCGACGTCCAATCGAGCTTATGCCAATGCGGACGGATCGGAAGTTCAGTTGACGGGAAATGCACGCGTCATACGTGAGGCCAGTCGCGATGCACAAGGTAAAGAAACCCCGCAACTGGAGTTTCGTGGCGAATTTCTCCATGCATTCTTAAATGATGAAGTGGTCCAGTCACATAAGCCCGTTCTTTTGATCCGTGGAGCGGATCAGTTCACAGGCAATGTCTTTTCCTACAACAACTTGGATCAGGTAGCCGTGCTGACAGGTCGAGTTCGTGGTGTCTTGATGCCGAAGTCAGCAACCCGGCCAGCCATTTCAAATTCTCCACCTCAGTAATTCGCACTACTACAAAGGCTAAATTTTTCAATGCTGGGTTGAGGTTTCAAATCACGCTTGGCTGATGCAGCTTGGGCATAGCTTGGAAAGCCAAAGTCATCGTTGAAACTTGAGTTATCGGCAATACAACGCAAAAAGCCTCAAAACCAGAGTTTTGAGGCTTTTTTAGCTTGTTCAGTTAGGAACTGGAGACAACGCTAATTCCGTACTGGCTAGTCAGCCAGCAGTAAAAGAGCTTAGTAGCCGCCGCGTCCACCGCCGCCGCCGCCACCGGAGCGTCCGCCGCCAGCGCCGCCGCCGCCGTACGGGCTACGGAAGCCGCCGTCGCTGCCACCACCGGAGGAGCGACCACCGCCACCGCCGCCGCCGTATCCACCACCACCGCCGCCGCCAGCGCCACCACCGTAGCCGCCACCGCCGCCGCCAAAGCCGCCGGTGCGTGGAGGACGTGCCTCCATCGGACGGGCTTCGTTCACGACAACGCTACGGCCGCCCAAAGGCTGGCCGTTCATGCCATTGATAGCTGCTTGCGCTTCTGCGTCGCTGGCCATTTCCACAAAGCCAAAGCCTTTTGAACGACCCGTGTCGCGCTCCATCATGACCTTGGCGCTGGTTACAGCACCGAACTGGCCAAAAGATTGTTGCAGGTCTTCGTCACGCACCGAGTAAGGCAGGTTGCCGACGTATAGTTTGTTGCCCATGAAGGGACTCCTCTAAAACACAAAAATAAAAGCGATGGGGTCCCGAAAGCACAACAAATCTTGAACGTACCGCTGTAGCGCGCGAAACTGACCGATCACCTAGCATGTGCAAATGTTTGCATTCGCACACGCATATTATGCTCCACTTCTTGAAATCGCAAGCTCTGCTTTTGCGCCCGTATTGAGCCAAACACGGCACCAAAAATGCCCTTATCTCGGGCCATCATGCCTAGAGAAAAATGGGAAATAAGTGAGCTTGCCAAGTCTGCATGCCGGGGTGTCACTGGATTTCTAAAAAAATTTGATAAAAAATTACAGATATTTACCAGAGATCCTTTTTTTGAATGTGGCCAAATGCGGTAAATCAATTTACTTTCAACCTCAAGCGCTTCTTCATGATTAATGCCAAAGCCAGTCAGTTCACGGCAGAGCTTGCCAGTTGAGGCTGCTTCTATAATGCCCGCTGTCATTGGGGAGTAGCCGCCCTTCTTTAGTGAGAGGGGTTTGCGTCAACAGACTTGTCTGGCCTGCAAGGGGCCGGCATGGCGCAAACAGTTTTTCTAGCCTGGCGAGACCTTTGACTGCACAGCCTCCCAAACTTTAAAAGCTTCAGGCCGGGGGAGTCGTGCAGTCATTGGATTCATTCCGGCCGGAGCTGTATGTTTGATGGAAGCTTTCCTTGTCTCGACCGGTATCGTCGCCCTTGCTGAAATAGGCGACAAAACCCAACTTCTTGCGCTGGTGCTGGCCGCAAGGTTCCGCAAGCCCTGGCCCATCGTGTTGGGGATTTTGGTGGCCACCCTGGCCAATCACGGCATGGCCGGCGCACTCGGGGCCTGGGTGACCACGCTGCTCAGCCCGCAGGCCCTGCGATGGATTCTCGGCGTGTCGTTTTTCGCCATGGCGCTGTGGATGTTGATCCCAGACAAGCTCGACGAGGATGAACTCGACAAGCAACCGCCTCGCTTCGGCGTTTTCGGCACCACGGTACTGGTGTTTTTCCTCGCGGAAATGGGCGACAAGACGCAGATTGCAACGGTCATGCTGGCGGCCCGCTACAGCGCCTATCTGTCGGTGGTTGCCGGTACGACGCTGGGCATGATGCTGGCCAACGCCCCCGTGGTCTGGCTGGGCAGCCGGGCCACCCATCTGATCCCGCTGCGGGCCGTGCATGTCGTGTCGGCGCTGGTCTTTTCTGGATTGGGTCTGTTTGCGCTGGTCGTGCCGGCCTAGATTGCTATACTGGCAAAGCGCCGATTTGCTCAGCTTGCGGGCGCGTAAAAAGTACCGCTAAAGACGACTCTGCACGAACCCGGACTCGCTTTTGGCGACGCCGGGTTTTCTTTTTTCTGC